>CAMPBZ010000095.1 GCA_946641795.1 uncultured Clostridia bacterium | reverse complement strand
GTGCCGCGGTCGCAAACAATAAGGATTTTCTCTTTTCCGTAAACCTTTTTGGCGGCCTCTTCAAAGATTTTTTCCTTTTCCATTTGCAGCCTGGTTTGGCAGAGCTGAAAATCCAGGTTGCGGTTCAAACCCCAGGGGGTAACGCCGCCGGTGATGAGCTCGGTAGCCGTTTCCGGCACCACAAGCACGTGGTAGCCCATTTGCGGAAAGAACTCCTGAATGCGGCTCATTGCGGTTGTTTTTCCCGCGCAGGGGCCGCCGGTGAGCACAATGGTGGTAATGGATTTTTCGGCGGTTTCCTCAAACAAAAGGTCGTCCACTGAAACGTCAAAAACTGCGGCCAGCTGCCGAATGGTATCCACCTTGGGCTTTGCCTGGCCCGTTTCCCATTTGGAAATGGCTTTGTTGGAAACGCCGAGCCTTGCGGCAAGCTGATTTTGCGAGATGCCCAGCGCGCGGCGCAAACGATAAACTTTTTCTCCAAATTTGTAATCGGCCATTTTGGGGGGCTCCCTTCCTTTTTTTGCAAGTTTATTATACCATATCCGGCCGTACAAGTCAAGAGCGGGGCGTCGAATTTGGGTAGAAATTGGAAATTACAAAAGTTGAAAAACATATCCGTTTTCGGCCGCAAAATGAAAACCGGCCGGACCCCGCAAAGGGATCCAGCCGGCTTTTTGGTTTACCTTTAATCCATAGGCGAAATCGCAGACGCTTTTTGAGATGATCGGCGTCTAGCGGGGATCGTTTGCGTGATTTGCCACATAAACGACCGCGTAAAATTCATATCAAGCCCGGCAGTGTGCCGATATTGCGTGTAGATCTGCTTTTCCAAAAGCTCGCGGTTGGCAACGACCGTACTGCCGCAAGCCATGGGACCGATTGAAGCGAAATTCAAGAGTTCAACTTCTTTTTAAATCTGATTTTCCAAAAGAAAAACAGATAAACGCCAAACAAAACAAAAGCAAATCCAAGTCCAACGGGATAGGAAACAACGGCAGGCAAGCGAAATCATTTTTTGTCAACTTCTTTTTTGCGCAATCCGCTTTTTTGCCTTTCAGTCCATGGGCAAAATTTTTTCGTATAAGAATTTTGCAAATTCGCAGCTGGAATATGCCGCAAAGCGTTGGTAGTCGTCGGATTTTTTGCTGTCGGCGAAATCGCAGACGCTTTTTGCAATGATTGGAGTCGGGCGGGGATCGTTTGCGTGATTTGCCGCATAAACGACCGCGTAGGATTCCATATCAAGCCCGGCAGTGTGCTGGTATTGCGTGTAGATCTGCTTTTCCAAAAGTTCGCGGTTGGCAACGACCGTACTGCCGCAAGCCATGGGACCAATGTACGCGTGGCAGGGGTTATCCTCTGAAGCAACCGCGGCGCGCAGGTATGGAAGAATCTCCTCCGGAATCGTTTCGGAAGTGGAACGCGGAAGAAAACCCATATTGCCGTATTGAATGGTCGCCATTTCCGGGCTGACGAATTTCCCCGCCGAATAGTTCCAAACGACATCGGGTACGATCACGTCGCCATATCGCTGATCTTCCAATTCGTCTTTCACAATTCCGGCAGCAATGCCAACCATAATCAGATAGCGCGGGCGAAAGAGGAAGATCACCTTCGTTGCCGTTGCCGCGGCGGCAGTCATTCCCATCTCGCTGATTTTTGCGTGTACGAGCGTGCGCGTCTGCCCGTCGCGCTCAAATTCGGCAACGTCGTAAATCTGGTCGTCACCGGGAAAGGTCTTTGCCCTCCACTCGTGAAAATGTGTGACCGCCTTGAATTCGGTTGTCGTGACGCTCAAAAGTGCCACGTCGGTTTGATATGCGTTCTTTTTCATTCTGTCACATCCTGTATCTCTAAAATGGGGCCTGAATTCAATTGACTGTTGCACAAGAGCGGCAAGCAAAACAACCTGCCGCTCCCGTTGCTTTTGGCGTTCCCGAGGCGATTCGAACGCCCGACCTACCGCTTAGGAGGCGGTTGCTCTATCCAGCTGAGCTACGGAAACAAGTTCGTTTTGTATTATAGCATACCGCACCCGAAAAAGCAAGTATTTTTTCAAAAAGTGCTTGACATTTCCCTGCCGGTATGGTATAATTTCTCTGTTCCGCAAAATAAATCTTTTGGAAGCATAGCTCAGTTGGTTAGAGCGCACGGTTCACATCCGTGAGGTCGAGAGTTCGAGTCTCCCTGTTTCCACCACGAAAAAAGCACTTGCTTCGGCAAGTGCTTTTTTTAACGATGTGTTCCGCTGACGCGGAACGTGAAGCGTCCTTCGGACGTGAAGCGCACTTCGTGCGTGAAGTGTGCCTTGCGGCACGATAGCAGAACACTTAACTTCACTTGACGCAAAGCGGCAAACTTACTACGGCGTAAGCCGTAACTTCACTTGCGCCATAGGCGCAAACATCACTGCCTTCTATCTCCGGCGTGGGATTTTTACTTTTTCACTTTTCACTCCTCATTTCCCCACTTCCCTTGACAAATTTGGCCGGAAGTGGTACAATAAGGGTAAATCAAATATCCACCAAAGGAGGCTTTGTTATGGAAATGCAATTTACAAACGAAAAGCGCAATCGGTTTCGCCCGGTCTTTTGGGGTCTTGTACTGGTTGTTGCGGCGGTCGTTCTGATTTTGGACGGCGTTGGCGTACTGGACAAGCTTGGCTACGGCATTAGCGTTTGGCGCATTATTGCCGGTATTCTGCTGCTTGCCTGGATCGTTACCTCGCTGATCCGCCTTCATTTTGCCGATGTTTTCATTCCGCTCGGCCTGCTCTTTCTCGTTTTTGAGGGGCCTCTTGCAAAGGCGGCCGGCCGCACCGACGGAACTTTAATTCCCACCTGGATCGTGATCGTTGCTTCGATCCTGTTGACGGTCGGCTTTAACATCATCTTCAGGCCGTTGCGCACCGTTTCAATCAACGGAAAAGATTATGACTCCACCCCCGGAAAGGTTGGCAACAAGGTGCTTTATATGGATGCGGACAAGCTGGACGGCACCGTGATCCGTGACCATTTGGGAACAGTTCAAGTCTATGTAAAAGACACCCCTGCCTACTCCGGCAGCGCGGTGATCACCGTTACCGATAACGTTGGTAAAGTGGTCATTCACCTTCCCGAAGACTGGGACGTGATCACCCAAACCGGCGACAACATCGGCCTGATTGACGTTCCCTCGCACACCGGCTCCTCCGGGAAGAACATTACCCTTGTTGTGCACGATAATCTTGGCAATATTGAGGTCGCTTTTGACAGCAAATAAGCGATAAAACACGGTACTTTTCGATAAAAACGCGGTATTTTCCATAAAATACCGCGTTTTTATATTTGCTTGTGTACGCTTTTATATTCATCGTAAAAGCGGTAATAGGGGCAGGATTTTGTTGTGCCCGAGAGGAAATTGCCGAGGTCATCCTGGTCTAAATTGACCGTGCAATAATAGCAATCCTCAATTTCGTCGTAGTCGTAAAATACGCAGGTTTCGCAGTTGGAACCTGCCTTTTTTGTTTTGTCTTCCATCAGTCTTTCAGCAGTTGTTCGTGCAGCTGCACCTTCTCGCCGGCGTAGCGATAGGCGGCACGAAAATCCTCCGTTTCCCGGCAAACAATTTCCAAATCGCAAAGAACGGCGTAAAGCTGTATCTCGTTCAAAACGTCGTTTCCCTGCAAGAGCGATTGCAGAATGATTTTTGCGCTTTCAAACTCGCCCTGTTCCATTTTGCACTTTGCCGAAAGATGCCGATGGAAAAAGGACGGTTCGGGATATTGCGAAAAGAAGGCCTCGGCCGGCGCCGTATTTCCGGCATTCAGGGCGTTCAGCGCGCGCCGATATGCGGAAAACGGGGTTGTTAAGACATAGTCGGTTGCGGCGTCCTCGTCCAAAACATCCGAGTACAACAGCGGCGAAATACCGCTCATATAGGCGAAATACTCCTTTGCCTCGGCGCGGAGCTGCGGCTGGGGATACAGGCATTTTTCGGCCGTGGAAAGCGCCTCGTCAAACGAGCGGCAGGCGGCGTGCAACTTCCCTTTCCAAAACTGCTCCTTGGCAATTTGCAAATTGCACTGGGAGAGCAAGAGGAGCAGTTCATCGTCTCCTTCGCTCAAAAGCGCTTGGCAAAGCGCGCGGCAAACCTCCCAATCCCCTTCCCGAAAGGCTTTTTTGACGTTTTCCAGTTGCTCCATTTTGCGGTAGAACCGGTCGTCCGTCCCCTCGGCAAGCAAGTAGCCGACCGAAACACCCAGCCGGTTTGCCAAATAAAAAACGGTGGAAAGCGAAGGCGTAGCCGTGCCGTTTTCGATACAGCTGATCATATTGCGGGTGATCTGACCCCCGGCAAGCTCGGATTGCGACATCATTTTCGCAACTCTCAATTCCCGGATTTTTTCACCAACGCTCATGATCTTACCTTTCTTTCCACCGTTTTTCCGGCCAAAAACCGGATTTTTTAATTACAGGAACCGGAACGCAAAGAACAGAGCCCCGATGTTGAGGAACAGTTCCAGCGAGATTTTGCCCTTCTTTACAAGATACGCAAGCACGGCGCCGATGATGGGGAGCGCATAGGCAAAAATGCTGAAAACGCCTCTCATAATCGATTCGTTCTTTGTGCTGTTGGTAATGAAATAGCCGATCGTGTTGGTCAGCGCCAACAGGATCATGGAAAGAACCGCGCATCCAACCAGGATCAGGTTGAAGATCGGGGTATCGGAAAGAGCTTTTTTGTTGCCATTCATGATAAAAACCTCCATATAAATTTTGATAGTTTTATTTTATCATAAAAATACGGTACTTTCAACGAATTTTGCATAAAATCAACAATTTCGGCAGATTGCACAAGAACCGGGAATAAAAAGCACCCGGCAGAGTGAATTTCTCTGCCGGGTTTTGTGATAAATCAATACAAGCCGCGCTTGATATAGCTGGTATGCAGAACCTCGTGCGCCTTGTGGCTGCCGGGAGCTTCAAGATAATTATCGTAGAGCTCCTTGACGGCGACGTTTTCGTGGCTTCTTCTCTTAACGTCCTTCTTATCATCCTCGTAGAGAGCAGCTGCGCGTCTTGCCTTGAGGTCAACGAAGTTACGGACAACAGCGTGC
>CAMPBZ010000094.1 GCA_946641795.1 uncultured Clostridia bacterium | reverse complement strand
AGACCACGCGGTCGCCGATGGTAATTCTGCCGCTGGTGGGGGTTTCCAGACCGGCAATCATACGCAAGGTGGTGGTTTTGCCGCACCCCGAAGGCCCAAGCAGGGTAACGAACGCGTTATCCTCAATGGTCATAGTCAAATGGTCAACGGCGTAAAAATTGCCCCACCGTTTGGTAACGTCTGTTAAAATAATCTCTGGCATAAGCCGCAAATTCCTTTCTGTTGTTTTCGTTGTGCCGGTCAGCCGCCGATACCCTTATCCAAACTTGCACCGGTGACCTTGTTAATGATCGCGTTGAAGATAAGGATGGTAACGATCAGCATCAGGTTCATACCGCTGGAGAAAGCGGCAAGCCCCATTTCATCAAAGTAGTCCATTGTGGTGGACATAATAAAGCCCTGCACGCAAAGCAGCATAAACAGCGAAAGTTCACGCATACAGGTGATGAACGGGAGCAAAAATCCGCTCAAAATGGAGGATTTCTGGATCGGGATGATGATGCGGAACATTCGCTTGAACCAGGGAACGTTCTGGATCAGCGCCGATTCCTCGATCTCTCCGCTGAGTTGCAGCATGGAGTTGAGCGACGCGCGGCTTGCAAACGGAATGTATTTGACCGTTCCGACGATGATGAGGAGCGCGTAGGTGTTGTACAGGTTGAAATGGTCGTTGGTGGCAAGCAGGATAAAGTAGGCAATACCAACCGCAACCGAGGGCATCAGATACGGCAAAAAGGCAATGTTATTGACGTAGTTTGCAAAACGGTTGCGGCGCTTTTTGGATACGGCATAGCCGATCAGCGTTCCGATGGTGCCGGCAAACAGCGCGCACATAATGGAAAGGAAGATCGTGCCGCCGTAGGCTGTCCAAATCGTTTTGTTGAACAGCATTCCCATTTGCCCGTAAAGGCCGTTTTCGGTCACGTTCTCGCTGGTAATCCACCATTTGAGGGTCAGGTTACTCGGGTTCCAGGTGCGCAGGAAACTGTAATCGCCCGGGTTGGGCAGGAAGGTCTCGAACGCAAAGGAGATCAGCGGGTAGATACTGGTCATAAACGTGGTGAAAATCAGAATGATGGCAATGGCGTATTTGCCCACTTTGCCGAGGTTGATTTTGGAGATTTGCCCCGACTTACCGGTAACGGTGGTGTAGTTTTTCCGGCTCTTCAAGCTTTGCTGGTTGATGATCATAATGGCAACGCCGATAATGATCATAATAACGGCAAGAATACTTGCCTCGCCGGCGTATTTATCGCTCATTTCCAGATAGCGCGTAGAGAGCGTGGAAAGTTTGAGGTAGTGCGGTACCGGATAACTACCCATGGAGCTGCCGAACACCAACAGCACGGTGGAAAGGATTGCCGGTTTGACCATGGGGAGCGTAATGCGCGTTACGATTCTCCACTTGGGCGTGTTGAGAATGGTTGCCGCTTCTTCCAGGTTGGCGTCCATATTGCGGAAAATACCGCCGATAAGGATGTAGGCGAACGCCGAATAGTGAAGGCCGAGCACGATGATACAGGGGAAAATACCCTGGCACCACCAAAGCGGCATGCGGATGCCGAACAGCGAGGCGAGAAGCCCATCGCTCGTTCCGGTCACGGCGTTGGAGTTAAACAGGTTTCTCCAAACCAATGCCAGCGTCCATTGCGGCATAATGTAGGGAAAAATAAAAATGGCGCTTAAATATTTTTTGAATTTCAAATTGGTCCGCGTTACCAAAAAAGCAAAAATACCGCCCACCAGAATGGCAGTTACGCAGGCAAAGGCGGAAATGATGACCGTATTGCCGAGCGGCTCCCACAAATTGGTCTTTGCCAGTTTGCTGGTAAACAGGTCAACATAGTTTGCAAAGGTAAACCCTTCGGTTTTCCCGGTCAGATACTGATCGATCGTTCCGGGGTGGACTTTCAGCGTATCCTCAACGATCGCAATGATCGGAGCAACCGCGGTTATCGTACACACGATACCGAGAACGATCAAAATGACGTTATACGGTTGCGAAAAATAGGTGAACAGCTTGTTGCGACCGATACGGAAGGATGACGCCTTTTTGGTTACGTTCAGTTGATTGGTCATATATCCTCCAAGAAGGGGCTGTATTATAGAGAATACAGCCCCCGAAAATCAGTTAAATTCCGCTAAAAATTATCCTGCGTATTTGGTCAGCAACTCAATCCAGCTTCCCACGGTGAATGCTACGGATGCGCAGTATTCGGGATCCTCGATGACGAGTCTGTCTTTCCACCAGGTAAAGCCCTTATCATTCAGAGCCGGGAACGGGCCGCCTTCGGCGGTGTCACCACCGGTAGAATGATGATATTTCTCTTCGGTTCCTGCAGCAACCGTCGGGTTGGAGGAGTAACCACCAATGTCTTTGCCCCATGCGCTGAAACCGTCAACGGTGCAGGTCATGTAAGCGATGAAAGCGCAAGCGGTCCAAGGAAGCGGAGAGTTATCGGTAACGAAGAGGTAGTGGCAGTAGCCATAGCCGCCAATGCCGGTGTAGCCATCTTCGTAAGCAGCAACTTTAATGTTGTTCTTGGAAACCGAATCGGATTCCTTGACGGAACGCAGTTTGGAGTAAACGAGCAGACCGAACTTATCGGTAGCCGAATCGGAAACCAGCGTGTTGCAGATCGGGCCGTCGTCGGTTTGAGCGTTGTAGCTTTCAACCCACAGTTTGATCCAAGCAAGCGCGTATTTGCCGTTTGCACCAAGGCCGAAGTCTTTTGCATCGCCTTCAACAGCGGCAACAGCAGTGTCGATATAGGTCTTCTGTGCGCCTGCAGGCAGTGCGTCGTAAGCGGCTTTGAGCTGATCTGCATACTCATCTTTGGTGAGCATATACAGGAAGTTCTTACCGACGAGCTCGGAGTCAATGTCCATATACAGACCGTGTTCGCCTTCCGCTACGAAATCCCAGCAGTTGGTGTAGGTCTTGGAACCGGTGGAGTTGTACATGAAGATCTTGTTCAGGGTTTGCAGAGCAAGGTAGCCTTCGTAGCTATCTGCCTTTACACCGTTTGCGTCTGCCCAATCCTTCGGAATGAAGGTATCCAAAATGCCGGTTTGAACCATTTTGCTTTCAATCTGGTTGCCGTCCTGGATCAGGGTCATGGCAAAGGTGCCGGTGGCCTTTTTGGAGTCGGCGGTCAGCTGATCGAAGATCTTGTTGTTCTTCGGCTGCTGCCACTCGTATTTCATGTCGTAGCTGGGATCAAGGGTTTGCAGGTACGCGATGAAGAGCGGAAGAGCGGTCTTGCCGCGGCTAGAGTTGCCAACGCCGAAGAAGGTTTTGCCGTTGGATTCCTCAATGGCTTTTCTTGCCAGTTCTTCCAGGGTCATGGATTGTGCCTGTTTGATAATTTCTTGGGTTGCGCTGAGTTTTGTTTCTTTCTTACCGCATGCTGCGAGCGCGAAGCAGGAAACCATCATCAGGCAAGCAAGAGTGAATGCGAGAAGTTTTTTCATAACTCCCTCCAAAAAATGTATAAAGTCGGTTTTTTGACCGCAACAACATTGTAGCACAGTCAATCGTGATTGTCAACAATTTTTTTAAAATTTTTTTTGGATTTTTTTATATTTTCACCAATTTTACTGTCATTTTTAATCTATTATGCAAGATTTTGTTAATTTTTTATCACGTAAAAAAGGAGAGATAAACGGCTCTGCAAGCCAATATGCAAGAAGAATATTCACCTTTTGCATTTTCAAAATTGTGCAAATCTCCAAATTTTTCAAATTGCAAAAATATCGCCGAAATCTCTTGTTTTTTTGAAATTTGCGTATCTATGGGCCCAAAAATTGCAAAAGCGCCGCCTGCGCAGGCAGGCGGCGTTGATTTTTATTGTTGTTTGGGTGGATCGGGCGGGGCGGGCGGCGCTTGGGTCTTCCCTTTTTTCGCCAGTTCCGCCTTGACGCGTTCGGGCACCGGCTTTTCGTGAATTTCGCCGGCTTTGTCCAGGGCGATCTTGGTCATCAGCGGGCCGACCAGCTCGTAGATCAGCACGGCAAACAATGTGATGCTCCGCACAAGACTCCCCTCGGTTCCCGGCATCCGCTCGGCCGCAATGAGCGACATTCCCAAGGCAACGCCCGCCTGCGGCAGAAGCGTGATCCCCAAATACTTTTGCACCTGCGGCTCGCACTTCATAATTTTTGAGGAGATTTTCGCGCCCTCTATTTTCCCAAGCGAACGGAACAGAATGTAGATCACGCCTACCAGAACAATTTGCCAATCGCGGAATACGTTAAGTTCCAGCTCTGCGCCGCTGATAACGAAAAACAGCACCATAAGCGGCCCCGTCCAGCGGTCGATCCGCTCCATCAGCTCCTCGGAAAAGTCGCAAAGGTTGCAAAAGACCGTTCCCAGCATCATGCAGACCAGCAAAGAGGAAAAGCTGATGACCACTTCGCCGATCTGAAAGCTCAACATGGAAAGCGCAACGGCAAGAAATACGAAGGCGACCGAAATGCTCATACGCTTACTGCGGGAATGGAAAAACCGCTCCGAAAAATGGAACAAAAAGCCGAGCGCCGCGCCCAAAACGAGCGAGGCAACAACCTCAATGAGCGGATTGAGGACTACCGAGATCACGTCCACCTGTCCGCCGTCAAGCGCCTGCCCGATGCCGAAGGAAACAGCAAACACCACCAGCCCCACGGCGTCGTCCAATGCAACGATAGGCAAGAGTAATTTGGTAAGCGGGCCTTCGGCTTTATACTGCTTGACTACCATGAGCGTTGCCGCGGGAGCGGTTGCCGCCGCAGCGGCGCCCAGAGTGATCGCCACCGAAACGGGGAATTTCTCCCCCAGCCAGAAATGCACCAGAATCAGCGCGATATCCACGAAAACAGTGGCCGTAAGCGCCTGTAAAACGGCAATGACGGTTGCTTTTTTCCCGATCTTTTTCAGCTCGGAAAGGCGGAACTCGTTGCCCATAGCAATGGCGATAAACCCAAGCGCCACCTTGGAAATGATATCGTATTTTTTCACGTCGGCCGCGTCCACAAACCCAAGACCCAAAACTCCGAATTGCCCCAGGCAATAGGGGCCGATCAGAATTCCGGCAACGAGATACCCGGTAACGGCGGGCAGGTTCCAGCGCTTGGTCACGCGGGACATGATCAGTCCCGCC
>CAMPBZ010000093.1 GCA_946641795.1 uncultured Clostridia bacterium | reverse complement strand
GCGAGCGTGGAAGAAATTGACCGGCTGAACATTCTGGAAGCCGATCTGCTTGCCATGCGCCGCGCTATTGCCGGCCTGCAAATCCCGGCCGACTACGCGCTGATCGACGGCAATATCGCCCGCGATTTCCCCATTCCGGCGCGCGCCGTGATCCACGGCGACGCCATTTCCCCCAGCATTGCGGCGGCGTCCATTCTTGCAAAAGTTCACCGTGACCGACTTTGCGAGGAGCTGGACCGCGCCTACCCGCAATACGGCATTGCCAAGCACAAGGGCTACGGCACCAAAGCGCATATGGACGCGCTCCGGCAGTACGGCCCTTCGCCCATCCACCGGAAGCTCTTCATTCGCTTTTTGGATGAAAAATAAAAATGGGACTTGATTTTTCAAAGCCAACTACAAAAGAGATCGGCGATCTTGGCGAGCGGAAAGCCGCCAATTACCTGCGGCGGCGCGGATATTGGATCAAAGCCCGCAACTTTCGCGCCGGAAAATACGAGATCGACCTGATTGCCGAATCGCTGTTTTCGGTTGTGTTTGTGGAAGTAAAAACGCGGAACTACCGCGAAAAAGACGACGAAGACGCCCCGGCTCCGGGGCGCGCGGTGGACGAACGAAAAATCCGCTTTACCAAACAGGCGGCCGTGCAGTATTTGCGCCAACACCCCACCTGGAAAAAACAGCGGATGGATATTATTGAAGTTTGGATGACCAGAAACAAGGTCTTTCGCATCCGCCGCATCAAGGACGTGAAAAGCAGTTATTAACCGCCGGAGGTGCGCTATGAAGCTTTCCCTGTTCGATCTGCATTGCGATACCGCTTCGGTCATGCTTGCAAAAAAGCAACCGCTTGCAAAAAACGATTTTCACGTTTCCCTGGAAAACGCCGCAAACTTTGCGCAATACATCCAGGTTATGGCCTTTTTTACCTCGCCGAAGCTGGATGACGAAGCCGGTTGGAGCCGTTTTCTTGCAATGCGGCAAAACTTGCTGGCCGATCCTTCGGTCGCCTCCGGCGCCGCTTCGGCACTAACGGCCTGCCCGCCGCGCAAGCCGGGCGTTTCCCTCTTGTTCGGCATTGAGGACGCGCGCATTTTTGCCGGTCGCCCCGACCGCGTAAAGGAAGCCTATGATCTCGGTGTGCGAATTCTGACCCCTCTTTGGGCGGGAGAAACCTGCATGGGCGGCTCGCATGACACCAGCGCCGGATTGACCGCGTTCGGTCGGTCGGCCATTGAAAAAGCCATTTCGCTGGGGATGATCGCCGATATTTCGCACGCTTCTGCAAAATCGGCCGACGAGATCTTCGAGCTTGCCGCCGCGCAAAACCGCCCGGTCATTGCCTCGCATTCCAACGCCGCGGCAATTTGCCCGGTCTCTCGCAATCTCTCGCGCGGGCAAATCGCCAAAATCCTCGCCTCGGGCGGCGTGATCGGGCTCAATCTTTATACCGCTTTTTTGAAGAAAGACGGCAATGCAACCGTTGCCGATCTGCTCCCCCACATCGAATACTTTTTGGAACAAGGTGCCGAGCACGCGCTTTGTATGGGCGGCGACTGGGACGGTGCTAATCTCCCTGCCGGCGTTCAAACCATCCGGGATATTTCCAAGCTGGCCGACCTGTTGCTTTCCCGCAACTACCCGGAACGGCTGATTTGCAACCTGCTTTTTGAAAACGCTTATTCTTTTGCAAAGAAAAATTTGAAATAAAAAACCTCAAAGGAGGATCAATCAAATGAACTTTATCAGTACTCGAGGACACGCACAAAAAGTAACCGCCGCGCAGGCCATTGCCCGCGGTCTGGCGCCGGACGGCGGCCTGTTCGTTCCCGAAACCATCCCACAGCTTTCCGGGGATGACATTGTCGCCCTTTGCAAGCTCTCCTACCCCGAAAGAGCTGCAAAAATCCTTTCGCTGTACCTTTCAGACTACACCGAGGAGGAACTGCTTGCCGATTGCCGCGCCGTTTATGCGGAAACTTCCTTTGTCGGCGGCGCCGCACCGCTGGTGGCTTTGGACGATACTTTGAATGTGCTTGAACTCTGGCACGGCCCCACCGCCGCCTTCAAGGATATGGCGCTGCAAATTATGCCGCGCCTGCTTTCCCGCGCGCTCAAAAAAATTGGTGAGACCCGCACGGCGCTCATTCTGGTTGCCACCTCGGGCGACACCGGCAAAGCCGCACTGGAAGGCTACCGCGATCTGGAACAAATCAAAATCATCGCTTTCTACCCGGTGGACGGCGTCAGCAAGGTGCAAAAACTGCAAATGGCAACGCAACTAGGCGGCAATGTTTCGGTCTGCGCCATTCGCGGCAACTTTGACGATGCGCAAACCGGCGTTAAACAAATCTTCGGCAATGCCGAAATTGCAAAACTGCTGAACGAAAAGGGCTATTTCCTTTCCAGCGCCAACTCCATCAACTGGGGGCGTCTCGCGCCGCAAATCGTTTACTACATTTCTGCTTACTGCGATCTTATCAACGCCGGCAAACGCAAGCCCGGCGAGCCTTTCAACGTCTGCGTTCCAACCGGCAACTTCGGCAACATTTTTGCCGCCTACCTTGCCAAACGGATGGGTCTGCCGATCGGCAAACTCATTTGCGCTTCCAACTCCAACAACATTCTCACCGATTTTCTCACCACCGGCGTTTACGACCGCAACCGTTCCTTCTATCTCACAATGTCGCCCTCAATGGACATTCTCATTTCCAGCAATCTGGAACGCCTGCTTTGGGCAACCACCGGAACGGAAAAGACGGCTGGCTATATGAAACAGCTGACCGAAACCGGCAAATATGCCGTAGAGGCAGAAACGCTTGCCGCCATTCAAAAGGATTTTGCAGGATACTTTGCAAGCGAAGAGGAAACGGCAAGCACCATTCGCAAATTCTGGAACGAGGACCGCTACCTTGCCGACCCGCACACGGCGGTGGCGCTTTATGCCGCGCAAGCCTATATCAAGGAAAGCGGCGACAAGCTCCCAATGGTGGTGGACTCCACAGCAAGTCCCTACAAGTTTGCAAACAACGTGTTCCGTTCGATTGCCAAAAAGGAGCCTGCCGGCGACCTGGAAGCGCTTGACGAGCTGACCGCGCTGACCGGCGTTGCAATTCCCTATCCGCTTGCCGGATTGAAGGATCGCACCGTCCGCTTCAAAGAAGTTTGCGCGCCGAGCGAGATGCCCGACCGCGTTTTGCAATTTGTCAAATAATTTTTCAAAACTCAAAATACAACCGGAAAGAAGGAAAAAACACGATGCAACAAACTATGTGGGCGCTGGTCAAGGATAAACCCGAGGAAGGCCTGACAATGAAGCGCGTACCGATCCCGGAAGTTGGACACGGAGAAGTTAAAATCAAAATTCACAAAACCGCCATTTGCGGTACCGACGTACATATCTGGCAATGGAACGAATGGGCGCAGGAAACCATCAAGCTGGGCACCACCGCCGGGCACGAGTACGTAGGCGAGATCGTTGAGATCGGCGACGGTGTAGAAAACTGCAAAGTCGGCGATATCGTTTCGGGCGAAGGACATATTGTTTGCGGGCACTGCCGCAACTGCCGCGCCGGCAAGGGGCACCTTTGCAAGGCGACCAAGGGCGTTGGCGTCAACCGGGACGGCGCCTTTGCCGAATATCTGGTCATTCCGGCAACCAACGTGATCCATACGTCGCCCAAGATCCCGGAGGAGCTTTACTCCATTTTTGATCCGTTCGGCAACGCCGCGCACACCGCGCTCTCTTTCCCCACCCTTGCCGAGGATGTGCTCATCACCGGCGCCGGCCCCATCGGCATTATGGCGGCGGGCATTGCCAAATTCTCCGGCGCGCGCCACGTCGTTATCACCGACCTCAACGATTACCGCCTGAACCTTGCAAAACAGTTCGGCGTCATCACCGTAAACACCGGCAAAGAGGATTTGAAACAGGTCATGCACGACCTTGGGATCAAAGAAGGTTTTGACGTTGGTATGGAGATGAGCGGCAACCGCCACGCGCTCGCACAGCTGATCGATTGTATGGTCACCGGCGGCAGAATTGCGCTTTTGGGCATTCAAAACCGCAACCTGACCGAAATCCCCATCAACACCATTATTTGGAACGGCCTGATCATCAAGGGCATTTACGGCCGTGAAATGTATGAAACGTGGTACAAAATGGCGGCGTTGGTGGAAGCCGGCTTCCCGCTGGAAAAAATCATTACCCACCGTTTTGATATTAAAGATTACAAAAAAGGCTTCGAGGCAATGATCTCCGGGCAATCCGGCAAGGTCATTCTGGATTGGAGCCACGTCAATGAACTGTAAGACAGACGAAGGGAGCAACACAATGAACCAAAAAGAAGCATTGGCGCTTTACAAAACCACGCTGGGCGAAATTGAGGAAGCCGGCGTTAAAAAGAACGAGCGCATCATCACTACGCCGCAGTCCGCGCATATCTTTGCCGACGGCAAAGAGCTGATCAATATGTGCGCCAACAACTACCTGGGCCTGGCAGACAATCCGGAACTTGTTGCGGCGGCAAAAAAAGCCTACGACGACTATGGCTACGGCCTGGCTTCGGTGCGCTTTATCTGCGGTACGCAGAGCATTCACAAAAAGCTGGAAGCAAAGGTCTCCGAATTTTTCGGCACCGAGGATACCATTCTTTATTCCTCCTGCTTTGATGCCAACGGCGGTCTGTTTGAAGTTCTGCTCGGCAAAGAGGACGCCGTGATCTCGGATGAGCTCAACCACGCCTCCATCATTGACGGGATCCGCCTTTGCAAAGCACAGCGCTACCGCTACAAAAACAACGATATGGCCGATCTGGAAGCCAAATTGCAGGAAGCCGATGCCGCGGGCGCACGGATCAAAATGATCGCTACCGACGGCGTGTTCTCGATGGACGGCATTATTGCCAACCTCAAAGGCGTTTGCGATCTGGCCGACAAATACGGCGCACTCGTCATGGTGGACGATTCCCACGCCTCCGGCTTTGTGGGCAAAACCGGGCGCGGCGCCACCGAATATTGCGGCGTAATGGGCAGAGTGGATGTGATCACCGGCACATTTGGCAAGGCGCTTGGCGGTGCTTCCGGCGGCTTTACCACCGGGCGCAAGGAGATCATCGACCTGCTCCGTCAGCGGAGTCGTCCCTA
>CAMPBZ010000092.1 GCA_946641795.1 uncultured Clostridia bacterium | reverse complement strand
CGATGATATCCGATACGGATAAAACGTGCGGTTTCCCGCACGGGCAAGCCACTTCACCAAATTTTTTAAGCTGATCGATGATTTTCATTTGAACACCTCTGTTGTTGATCGGTCAAATGAGAGAAGGAGGGCTCACTTTGCAAGCCTGTGGGGTTCTGAAAACCCGGTTACCCATACAAAAAAACCTGCTACGGCAAAGACCGTAGCCGGGATTTTGGTGCGGGCAACAGGACTTGAACCTGCACACCGGTAGGTATTGGATCCTAAATCCAACGCGTCTGCCAATTCCGCCATGCCCGCGAATGAAGTGAGCGGGTGTGGCGGAATTTCAACGCACATGCCCGCAAAATAAGGGAATAGTGAAGAGTGAAAAGTGAAGAGGGAAAGGTGGCTTTATCTGTCCTATTCTATCACAAAATGCGGTGGCTGTCAAGAGCGTTCACGCAGAACAGGGCAGAGTTTTTTCTATTTTTCCTTCTTTTTCGGCAGTGGGATCTGCACCAGAACAATGGCGGCAAACAGAATGATGCTTCCCAAAATTTCGCGCAACGTCATCCGCTCGTGCAGGATGATCACGCCGGCAAGAACTGCAAAAACCGCTTCCAGGCTCATCAAAAGGGAAGCCACGGTAGCGTCGGTATATTTTTGCCCCACCATTTGAAGCGTGTAGCCAACGCCGCCCGAAACCAGGCCGCAGTAAAGGATCGGAACGGCCGCCGAGACGATCTTTTCCCAGCTGGGTTGCTCGGCAATGAAGGCCGCGACGGTGGAGATGACCGAGGCGGTTGCAAACTGCACCGCCGACATTTGCACCGGGTTGACCTGCCCGATAAAGTGGTCGCAAAACAGAATGTGCCCGCTGAAAAGAAGCGCGCAAACCGAAAGAAGTACGTCGCCGCGCGTCATACGGAATTGCTCGTTCATACAAAGCAGGTACATTCCAACAACGCCCACCAGCACCGCCAGCCAAACAAGCCAGGTCCCCTTTTTGCGGAAGAGGATCAGGCTTAAAATCGGTACCATCAGCATATAAAGCGCGGTGATGAACCCGGCTTTTCCGGCGGTCGTTTCCACAATTCCATATTGCTGAAAAATGGTTGCCGCCGCCAGAAAAACGCCGCATCCAACGCCGCCGATCAATGTATATTTTGTTTTCTTCTGTCGATTTTCTTTCGGCTCTACGCGCCGGTCACGCAGACCGATCAGAACTGCCGGAATGCCCAGCGCAACCGCCGATAAGATCATTCGCGCGGCGGTAAAGGTGAGCGGCTCAATGGCGTCCATTCCCGACCGTTGCGCCACGAACGCCGAGCCCCAAATGATGGCCGTTAACAGTAGAATAAACGGGCCGAAAAGTTTGTTTTGTTTCATAGTATTTCCTTGCTTTTATTTTGAAAGATCGATCCAATAGCGCTCGATCTGCTTTTCTTTTTCCGGCTCAAAAATAGTGGATTCGTAAACGCCGCCGTTGCGCAAAATGGTTTTGCGGCTTCCTTCGTTTTCGGTATAACAGCAAACGAGCGCTTTCTGGATCCCCAGCTCGCGGCATTTTGGCAGAACGTCCCGCAACATTTGCGTGGCGTACCCCTTTCGCCGTTCGCTCGGCGCAACAGAATAGCCGATGTGCCCGGCGTATTTTTCCAAATAATCGTTGAAATAATGGCGAATTTGGATCATCCCGACGACTTTTCGGTCGGATGCACGGACATAGAGGTAAAGCGTTGCCGGCACCAGCCCCGGCGCAATTGTTGTCGGATCTTTCCCGGCGTTTACATAGTCGATCCAATCCAACGGGTTTTCAAAACGCCGCAAAGCGCCGGTTCCGTCCATCGAGTTGCCGGAGGCAAGAAATTCGGCACGGTATGCCGCAATCTGATCGGCAAATTCAATGGTTGGCTCTATCAGCTTCATTTTATCCATTTTTTTGCATTACCAGCTTCATAAATTTAGTATCGTTCATTTGTTCGTTGGTTATATAGGCGCCGTTGTAAAACAGCGCGTAGGTGGTAATCGGCGTAGGCGCGTTCTGCGCGGCGGCTTTGCTTTCCAGCTTGACGGCGCGAAAGGGAATGCCGTGTTCTTTCGCGGTTTGCTCCAAAATCGGTACGTATTTGCCGTTGAACGGGCATTGATTGGTATAATAAAGAACGTAGCCGGGCTCGTCAATGCGCGGATGTTTGGCGCATTCCTTCAAGCGGGGAAGCGGCGCGTCGGGCGAAAAAGGCAAATACCAAAGCTGAATGCCGTTGTCGGCCGTGTCGCAAACCGAAAAGCCCTTGTATTTCAAATATTTCGGGTCGGCAAGAAAGGGCAACTTTTTTGCCGAGGAAAGAATGCAAAGCCCGCGTTTGCCGTGCTCTTTTCCGTCGCGGATGCATTCGCCCAGCAAATCGTTGGAGTAGCCGTGACCCTTGAAGGAGCCGGAGACCCACAGGCAGTCAATGTAAAGGTAGCCGCCGGCATAAATCGGGTTCCAGGCGTTCTCGGCGGGAATGTACTCAATAAAACATTTTCCGCGCTCAACGCTTTTCAAAAAGACCAGCCCTTCGTCAAAACGGTCGGCAAGCCAGGCTTTTTTGGAGGCGACTTGAACATCCTTGTTGTTAGAAATGGCACAGCAAATGTGCTCCGTTTCCAAATTTTCCTTCGTAACTTTGATGTATTCCATAAAAACCCCCGAAAACGTCAAATGATCTACCCCATTATAACACGAAACGGGAAAGAAATCAACGAAAAAACAAAAAAAGCGCGAAGCGGTTTTTCCATCGCGCTTTTCATTTATTTTTTTATGGTTGCTCGGTCTTTTCGGTCGGCTCTGGTTGCTCCGTTTCTTCCGTTTTTTCAAGATACAGCATCGGGTATTTCTTGCGGTCCAGGCGGATCAGCCAAATGGCAAGCAGGAGCGAAAGCCCCGCGGCGGAAAGCACAATAATCCACGCGCCGAGCGACCCTGCGGCGTCATAAACCTTTCCAACACCCACGTTGAAGAGCGCCAGCAGAATGCCCTGCGTAACGCCGAGAACGCTGGTCAGCCGCCCGCGGTGGGAGGAGGGAACGCGCTTGGATTCGTACGGTCCTTCCGCCAGCGTGCTGAAAATTTCGCCCCAGGTAAACAGCACAATGGCGGCATAATAGACCGGGATAAAGCCGAGCAAAAGAATGAACAGCAGGTAGCCGGCAATCAACAGCGCGCGCCCGACCACCAGTTTGCCGGTTTCGCGCAATTTTTTGAACCAGCCCGTAATGAGCGGGGTAAAAATGACCACGATAATGCAGTTCAGGCTGGTGACGGTGCCAAAGATGAGCGCGCCGTTATCCCCGTGAATGTGTCCCATTTCCAGCGGCATCAGGAAGTTGAACTGGTTGTAGGCGGCGTAGTAAAGCGCCGTGATGACGGTGAAGAGCAGGACCGCCTTGTTCTCCCAAAGCACGCGCCAAACGCTTGCGCCTTTGCGCGCCTTTTGGTAAACGGCCTCCTCGGTTTCTTCCTCCACCGGGGTAATGTTCCGCACAAGGAACCAGATCAGCAAAGTGGAGCAGCCAATGGCAACGCCGCTGATGATGAATGCCAGCCAAAGGTAATCCTTAAACAGAATGCCGCTGAGCGTAGGCGATACCATCAGTCCGATGTTTGCACCGAGGTACAACAGGGAATAGGCTTTTTCGCGGTCTTTGGTAGGGGTAATATCGGCAATCAGGGCGCTGTAAGCCGGGCCTTCAATGCTCTGGAACACGCTTGCCAGCATAATCAGCCCGATGGTAACGTAGGAAAGCGGGATCAGCCCGCAAACAATGTAGCAGGTCACCGAAACGATGTCGCCGACCAGGATGATGTTTTTCTTGTTGACCTTATCCGCCAGCCGCCCACCAAGCAGGTTTGCCGGCATACAAATAATGGAGCCAAGCATTAAAAGCAGGGCGATGTTCCCGGCGCTCATCCCCATTTTTCGGTCCAAAATCAAGGTCATCATCGGCCACACCATCGAGCCCATATTGGTAACGATGTTGCCGAAAAACAGGACGTAGTTTTCGCGCCTCAATCCCCGGTATTGGTGAAAGAGGGTAAATTTTTTCATTGTTTTATATCAATTTTTATTCGCCGAGCACAATGTCACCGTCGGAGCAATGAATGGTAACTTGTCTTTCCCAACGGATGTTTCCGGAATTCAAAATATTGCTGTTCCATCCCTCTATGGTGCCCTGGTAGGTGATCTCCGAAAGGGAGGTGCAGCCCTCAAAGGCGTCCGAAGCGATCGCATAAACAGAATTGGGAATTGTGATGGTGGCAAGCGACGTGCAATTTTCAAAAGCCCAGGTCAAAATCATTTCCAAGCTGTGTGGCAGAATAATCTCGGTCAGGGAAGTGCAACCCGAAAAAGCCTGCGCGTTGATTTTTTCAATGGTGGAGGGAAGGGTCACTTTTTTCAGGTTGGTGCGGTTATAAAAGCCGAGTGTGCCAACTTCGGTAACGGTATGCCCGTCGCCGGATTGGGCCGGAATGACCAGCTCTTCGCCCGCGTATTCCTGCCCTTGCACCAGGTAAAAGATACTGCCTTGCACTACCGGGGCAAAGGTCAACCCTTCGGGAATGATGACGGTTCCTTCGTCCGGAGTTTCGGGCTCGGTTTCGGCCGGTTTCTTTGCGCAGGAAAAGGCAAACAGGGTTGCCGCTATCAAAACGAACAGGATGACGTGTTTCAATTTCATTGTTCTTTGCTCCTTACTTCTTCGGAATTATATTCATTGTATCATAGAACGTGCAAAAAGTCAACGGTACGGCAAAATTTTACTGTACCCCCCTGCCACGCCGCCCGGCAAACGCCGGGGAACAATGCCAAAGGGGAGCGCTATCGCGCTCCCCTTTGGCATTTGCCGTGCCGCTTCGCGGCCCGGCGCGGCGCGGCGGTCAGCCGTTCGCCGGTTCTTTGCGGGCGTCGTTGGGCGAAACGCCCATAATCTGCTTATAGATTTTTGAAAAGTAGGAACTGCCGTTAAAACCGCAAAGCGAGGCGATTTCCCGAATGCTCTTTTTGGAGTGGAGCAGGTAATGGCGGGCGGCGTTGCAGCGAATGGTGTTCAAATGGTCCACAATGGTCATCCCGGTTGCCAGCTTTACGCAGCGGCACATATCAGGGGAGGTAATGCCGATATCGC
>CAMPBZ010000091.1 GCA_946641795.1 uncultured Clostridia bacterium | reverse complement strand
GATTTTTGGGGGCAAGCAGACGGTGGGAAAGGTCGCCGTCGTTGGTCAAGAGCATGAGGCCGACGGTGTATTTATCCAGCCGACCGCAGGGAAAAACGCCCATGCGGCGGTACTCGGGGGGCAAGAGATCGGTGACCACCGGGTCGCTCCCGTCCTCTGTGGCGCTGATATAGCCGGAGGGCTTATTGAGGAGCAGATAAACGAACTTGCGATAGCGCCCCGGCGCGCCGCAATAGACCACGGCGGCAGTCTGCTCGTCCACCTGCAAATCGGGCTTGGTGGCTGGAACGCCGTTGACAAGGACAAGCCCCTTGCGGCAGGCGCGGGCGACCTCACTGCGCGAGGCAACGCCGCACTCCGAAAGCATTTTATCCAGCCGCATGGCGGTACCTCCACAAATAAATTTATAACATAACTATTATATAATATTGGAACGAAAAAGTCAAGAGAAAAATAAACGAAAACCGGGGCGGCAACGCCGCCCCGGGAAATTTTAGATTTTATTTAGCAATATCGCCGTCGGTGCAATGGATGGTGTAGGAGCCGGTAAGGAAATCCCACAAACCGCTCACCTTGACAGCGTTCCATTGCGCCTGGGTGCCTTGGTAGGTAATGCTCGTCAAGGAGCGGCAAGCCTCGAACGCACCCCTTCCAATGCTCGTCACGCTGTCCGGGATGGTAATGCTCCTCAAGGAAGTGCAATCGTAGAACGCATAATCTTCAATGCTCGTCACGCTGTCCGGGATGGTAATGCTCCTCAAGGAAGTGCAATCGTAGAACGCAAACCATCCAATGCTCTTCACGCTATCTGGAATGGTCACACTTGTCAATTTGGAGCATCTGTTAAACGCATAACTTCCAATGCTCGACACACCACTTGGAATTGTTAAATCAGTTACCAATTCATTGTTGAGATACAGCTTGTCCGCATAATACAACGGGTTTGCATAATCATTACCAAATAAAATAGCACACCATTTTGCAAGGTCTGTAATAAATACGCTCTTCAATTTATCGCAATCCTTGAACGCATACTTTTCAATGCTTGCCACACTACCCGGAATTGCGATACTTTCCAAATCATCTTTTTCAAAAGCATAATTCGCAATTTTCGTTACACGATAACCTGCAATGCTACTTGGAATGACAATATGCAAATCGGAGCAACTGCCGCGCCCGGTGATAACGGCGCAATTATTTCTCTCGTCGATAATATAGGAAAGATCAGTTGTTGAAAGTTCTTCTTTATTGCCAGCAGCATTGCACGCTGAAAAGAGCAACGCGAAAACGAGAAGAAGCCCGATAACAGATAAGATTTTTTTCATTTTGGTATATCCTTTCAAATACAAAATTTACAGAGTTTGCCGAGTGGGCAATCAGGATTCGGATAATTAAGTGCTTCTTCCAATGTTGCAAATAGGACAACATACTCTTTTCGCATTTCTTTGAGGTGACATCGTCCGTCGGTTGAAGTTGCTAAATGTATTTTCTTTGAATTAGTGTTTAGCAAATACCTTTTTTGCTCTGGTTGTTTTGTCTCGCCCATTATTAAATAAAACCTCCTTCCTGAAAAATAAAAAAGTGCGCAGCCGAAGCCACGCACCGAAAAACGCATAGCTCCGATTGCTGCCACACAACCTTTCAGAAACCTTTTGCAAGGGATAGCGAAAGAAAGGAGAATGCATTTTTACCGAAAGATAAAAATCCCCCTTGTTTAAGGTTTCTATTCAGTTGTGTGGCAAATTCATTTTATCATAGTTTTTTTCGCTTGTCAATCGTTTTCCGACAAAAAAAGAACGGCTTTGATTTTTCAAAACCGTTCCTATTTATATCGTTTGGTATTTTATTTCTCTTCCGCCAAATGGCGACCCATAATGACGCCCATGACAGAAGCCATCATCAGGCCGCGGGTCCAGCCGCTGGAGTCTCCGAGGCAATGCAGTCCCTTGACGTTGGTGTTCAGGTTCTCGTCCATTTTGACGCGGTTGCTGTAAAATTTGAGTTCTGGCGAATAGAGCAATGTTTCCTGCGAGGCAAATCCGGGCACGACCTGATCCATTGCCTGAATGAAATTGATGATGTTGGTCATTGCGCGGTAAGGCATTGCGGCGGTGATGTCGCCCGCAACGGCGTCCGGCAGCGTGGGGCGGACGTTGGACTGCGCCAGCTCTTTTTCCCAGGTGCGTTTGCCCGCCAAAATATCGCCGAACCGCTGGACCAGAATGTGTCCCGCGCCCAGCATATTGGTGAGTTCCCCGACCTTTTGCGCGTACTCGATGGGCTGATTGAAGGGCACCGAGAAATTGTGCGAGCAGAGGATGGCGAGGTTGGTGTTATCCGATTTGGTATCCTTAAAGGAGTGTCCGTTGACCACGGCAAGGTCGTTATCGTAGTTCTCCTGGCTGACGAAGCCGCCGGGGTTTTGGCAGAAGGTGCGCACCTTGTTTTTGAAGGGCGCCGGGTAGCCGATGAGCTTGGACTCGTACAGCACCTTATTGACCTTTTCCATAATCTCGTTGCGGACCTCGACGCGCACGCCGATGTCAACCGTTCCGGGCAGATGGGCAATGTTGTGCTCGGCGCAGAGTTTTTCCAGCCAATCGGCGCCGCGGCGGCCGGTGGCAATGACGGTATGCGCGGCGTAGATCTCCTCGGTCTTCCCCGCGTGGGTCACGATAACGCCATGGCACTCGTCGCCCTCTAAAATAAGGTTGTTGCACTCGTAGCCAAAGTAAAGCTCAATGCCGTTTGCAAGCAGGTATTTTTCAATATCGCCGTAAAGCTTGTGCGCGCGCTCGGTGCCGATATGGCGGATGGGACAATCCACCAGTTTGAGGCCCGCCATAATGGCGCGCTTGCGGATCTCCTTAACTTCCTCGGTATTCTCCTTGCCCTCTACGTGGGTATCGGCTCCGAATTCCAGGTAGATGCCGTCGGTGTAGTCGGTCACGCTTTGGACAAGCTCGGTGCCCAAGAGCTGCGGCAGATCACCCCCGACCTCACAGGAAAGCGAGAGCTTGCCGTCCGAAAACGCGCCCGCGCCCGAAAAGCCGGTGGTGATATGGCAAAACGGCTTGCAGTTCATGCAATGCCCGGTTTTTGCCTTGGGGCAGCTCCGTTTTTCCACGGGCTGGCCTTTTTCCACAATGACAATTTTTTGTTTGCTTCCGCGGCGGATCATTTCCAGCGCCGTAAAAATACCGGCAGGTCCCGCGCCGACGATGACAACATCTGTTTTCATTTCGTTCCTCTTTATTTTTTTATTTCTTTCTTAAAATTCTGCGTTTCCGACCGTGCGAGGATAGGGGATGACGTCACGGATGTTGGCAACGCCGGTCAAATACATCACAATGCGCTCAAACCCGAGCCCGAAGCCGGCGTGCTTGGTGCCGCCGTAGCGCCGCAGGTTGAGGTACCACCAGTAGTCTTCCTCTTTCAGGCCGCACTCCTTCATGCGCTCCAAAAGAACGTCCATCCGCTCCTCACGCTGGCTGCCGCCGATGATCTCGCCAACGCCCGGCACCAAAAGATCCATTGCGGCAACGGTTTTGCCGTCGTCGTTCATGCGCATATAGAAGGGTTTGATCTCCTTGGGGTAGTCCACCAGGAAGATGGGCATTCCGAAGATTTTTTCGGTGAGGTAGCGCTCGTGCTCGGTTTGCAGGTCGCAGCCCCATTCCACCGGATATTTGAATTCGGCACCGCTCTTTTTAAGGAGTTCGATCCCCTCGGTGTAAGTCACTTTTTTGTAGTCGCTCTCGGCAAGTTTGGTCAGGCGGTCGAGCAGGGTCTTATCCACAAACTGGTTGAAGAACTCGACTTCCTGGCGGCAGTTTTGGAGAATGTGCTTGATGATATACTGGATCATATCCCAGGCCAGTTGCATATCGTCGTTCAGGTCGGCAAAGGCGATTTCCGGCTCGATCATCCAGAACTCGGCGGCATGGCGCGCGGTGTTGGAGTTCTCGGCGCGGAAGGTGGGACCGAAGGTATAAATGTTGCCAAAGGCCATAGCGTAGGTTTCGCCTTCCAGCTGGCCCGAAACGGTCAGGTTGGTGCTTCTGCCGAAAAAGTCCTGCGACCAGTCGATCTTCCCGTCCGGCGTTTTGGGCGGGTTTTCGGGGTCCATGGTGGTCACGCGGAACATCGCGCCGGCACCCTCTGCATCCGAGCCGGTGATGAGCGGCGTGTGAACATAGACAAAGCCGCGGCTGTGGAAGAAGGAATGAATGGCAAACGCCGCCTCGCTCCGCACGCGGAAGACCGCCGAAAACAGGTTGGTGCGCGGGCGCAGATAGGCCTGCTCACGCAAAAATTCGACCGTGTGGCGTTTGGGTTGGAGCGGGTAATCGGGCGTGGAGGTTCCCTCTACGTCGATTTGGATGGCCTTGACCTCGAAGGGCTGTTTTGCCTCCGGCGTGAGCACAACGGTACCGCGGACGACCACCGCCGAGCCGACGTTCAGCTTGGCAATTTCATCGTAGTTTGCAATCTTTTCGCGCTCAAAAACGATTTGCACCGATTTGAAGCAACTGCCGTCGTTCAGGTCGATAAACCCGAATGCCTTGCTATCGCGGATGTTGCGCGCCCAGCCGCCAAGAATAACCTCGGCGCCGTCGTATTTTTCGGGGGTTTCGTAAAGATGTTTGTTCAATTCGCGTTTCATTTTGTTATTTGCCTTTCTGAAAAGCATAATTATAGATTTTAATTACATTTCATTTTACACTATTTTGGAGAATTTGTCAATTCTTTTTTTTGAGAAAATGCGCCCAAAAGAAAAAATCCCCGCCGAAAACTCGTCCGGCGGGGATTGAAACGATGAAAAATCAAAGTCTGTCGTCGAAAGTCATCTGCATTTGCGAGGCGAGTGCACTGCGGTGCTTGTCCATCAGCGTTTGGATGCGCTTGACGGGGTTGAGCAGAGCGCTCAGGCTTTCGTCGTTGTTGAGCGTGTCGATGAGGTAGGCAACGTATTTGCACATATTGACCTCTACGTACCAGCTCTTTTCGGCAAGTTCGGGGCGGCGGTAAACCAGGTTGGTGGTGAAAACTTTGTCGATCACGCCATCCTTTGCCGCCTGATCGAATTTTGCAAAGCCGTCGGTAAATAGGCCGAAGGTTGCAAAGCAGAACACGCGCGCGGCGCCCTTCTCTTTGAGTTGCTTGCAAACGTCG
>CAMPBZ010000090.1 GCA_946641795.1 uncultured Clostridia bacterium | reverse complement strand
GAGGCGATCCGGGCGAGCGCGCAAGGATTTTCCGAGCGGATCGGCACCTTTTGCCAAACGGTAATTGAACCCTTCTTCCAAAAGGCGGCGGAAGCGGCCGATTGGGAGGGGAACGGCGCCGGGATGCGCTTTGGCAAACTCCGCGCGCTTTGCGGCGAACTGCAAAGTGCCGCCGCGCAGTTTGCGCGGGATTGCACCGTAAAATCCGGGGAATTGCCCAATTTTTGACCGAAAGGAAAGGCCAAACTATGAAAAAGAAGTATTTAATGGCATTGGATCAGGGAACCACCAGTTCCCGCTGCATTCTGTTTGACCGGGAGGGGAAGATCTGCTCGCAGGTCCACCGCGAGTTCAAGCAGTACTATCCGCAGGACGGCTGGGTGGAGCACGACGCCACCGAAATTTGGGCCTCGCAAATGGGCGTTGCCGTAGAGGCAATGCAAAAATGCGGCGCCGAAGCCGAGGAGATCGCCGCCATCGGCATCACCAATCAGCGCGAAACGGTGGTGGTTTGGGAAAAGAAGACCGGCAAACCCATCTACCACGCAATCGTTTGGCAATGCCGCCGCACGGCCGATTTTTGCGCCTCGCTCAAACGGGACGGAGCCGAAGAAATGATCCGCGAACGCACCGGGCTGTTGGCCGATCCCTACTTTTCGGCAACCAAGCTGGCGTGGATTTTGGATCACGTTCCCGGCGCCAGAGCGCGCGCCGAAAAGGGCGAACTTTTGTTTGGCACCATCGATTGCTTTTTAATCTGGCATCTTACCGGCGGGCGCGTGCACGCAACCGATCCTTCCAACGCCGCGCGCACCCTGCTGTTCAATATTCACACCATGCAATGGGATCCCGAACTGCTGCGCCTGTTCAACATTCCGGCGGCGGTGTTGCCCGAGGTCAAGTCCTCTTCCGGCGTTTTCGGTATGACCGATCCTCACCTGCTCGGCGGGGAGATCCCGGTTGCCGGCGTTGCTGGCGACCAGCAGGCGGCGCTGTTCGGCCAATGCTGCTTTGAGGCGGGCGACGTGAAAAACACCTACGGTACCGGCGGCTTCCTGTTAATGAACACCGGCAATCAACCCATCCGCTCCACCAAAGGGCTTTTGACCACCGTTGGCTGGAAGATCGGGAATGAGACCAAATACGTGCTGGAAGGCTCGGTCTTTATGTGCGGCGCCACCATTCAATGGCTGCGCGACGGGCTCAAACTTTTCCGCCACGCGCGGGATACCGAGGCAATGGCAACTTCGGTGGAAAACACCGCCGGCGTGTATCTTGTCCCCGCGTTCGTGGGACTGGGCGCACCGTATTGGGACGCTTACGCCCGCGGCACCATCCAGGGGCTGACCCGTGCGGTCAAACCCGAACATATAGTTCGGGCGGCGCTGGAAGCAATGGCTTACCAAACGGTGGACGTTCTGGAAGCAATGCAGCAGGATACGCCGTTCCCCATCGGCTCGGTCAAGGTGGACGGCGGCGCTTCTGCAAACAACTTCTTGCTTGCCTTCCAGGCCGATGTGCTGGGCGTGGAGATCACCCGGCCCGCCTGTGTGGAAACCACGGCGCTGGGTGCGGCCTACCTGGCAGGGCTGGGCGTCGGGTTCTACTCGGATCTGGATGAAATCCGCTCCTGCTGGAATGCTGAACGCACCTTCCTGCCGCAAATGGAAAAAGAAAAGCGGGCGGAGCTATTGCGCCTCTGGCACCGCGCCGTAGAGCGCTCGCTCGGCTGGGCGGAATAAAATCAAACGGAAAAGTCCGCTTTGCGGGCTTTTCCGTTTTTGCGTTTTTTGGAAAAAACGTTGCAAATTGTAAAAAAATGTGATAGAATAAAATCGAAAATCAAGCTTTTTTGAAAGGAGGAGGTTCTATGGGCTCGGAAAATCAAAACGTCAACAGCGGCAACCCCAGGTATGAAGAATTCCCGACCTATCCCGAATTTTCTCCTCTCACCGGCGAGACCTCGTCCGGCAAAAAGCAGAAAATCGCGGTGCTTTCGGAAGGTGAACAAGCGAGCGAGACAAGCTCAACCAAAAAGAAAGAAACAAAAATTGAAACCTTCTTCCGCAAAATCCTGCTCCCCACAACCGTTGCGGCCGCCGCCGTTCTGACCGCCGAAACCATTGGCATTGTCGGCTCACCAGGCGTTGCAATCGTCGGGGAACCGAGCGTCGAGGTCAGCACTTCCGAAACCGCCGGCGTGTATTGCTATATAGAGCTGGAAGGCTATTCGGATGGCGGGGACGAGCTTGCCGTAGAGGTGTACAACGATTTTGAGCGCCGCCGCGAGCCAATGCAGGTGGAGCCGGGCGACAACCAGCAGGAAGACGGGCAGAGCTCCGAAGAAAGAGACCGGCAGTTTGCCTTTGGCGCGGTGTACGATCTGAAACCGGACACCGAATACACCTTTGAGGTGCTTTACGGCAGTTGGTCGCTTTATAAACAGAAAATCCGCACCGCAAAACAGGAGGAACCGTGGCAGGACGATCCGCACGAGGATCCCGACACGGGCGATCCCGCAAAACCCGAGTTCAGCGCCACCGAAACCGAAATTTCCTATTCTATTCCGATTTCGGATTATTCCGAAGGCGACTGGTTTATGGTGTGCCTGCTTGAAAACGGCGATATGATCTACGAAGAAGAGGCTGCCGATCTTTCGCTGGGGCAGGAATACATCGGCGGCGTGTTTACCGACCTGCAACCCGGAACCGAATATCTCGTTCAACTGATGAAAAATCAGGAAATTGTTGCCGAGTGGCCGGTTTCCACATCGGAAATCCAGGAGCTGCCCCCGCAAAACGACAACGCGTATTTTTCAATTGTGGACGGGATGATCCACTATGAGATCCCGGTTGACGAAAGCGTTATCGAGCCGGATATACCGGTGAATTTTGAACTTTCCATCTATGCCGTGGACGATACCGCCCCGGTAGCCGACGATCAACCGATTTGTTACAGCTATCCGGAGTTTGTACCAAATGAGGACGGGACCGCGTTCGTTTCCGGCTCCTTTAATGACATTACCATTTCCGGACCGGGCGTTTACAAGATCAGGATGGATAAAAACGTGAATAACGATTGGGAAACGATCGGCATTTACCGCTACGAACTGTCGGAAGCCGATTTTGAAATGCTGAACCAGTAACAAGACCGGAAGAAAACCGACGGATATTCAATTTGGAGGATGAAAAAATGCAAGAAAAAACGCAAGAAAAGAAACAAATCAACGTAAAGGTTTTAATTACCGCAATTCTGTTTTGCGCTGTTACGGTTGCGGCGTTTGTCCTTTCGGGGTACATCTACGGCGTCAACTCGGTTTTTTATAAGAATATTTCGTCCAATGTGGCGCTCAATACGCTGTATCAAAAAATCCCGGCGCTCATCAAAACCATTCAAATTATCACCATTGCTTTTCTTTTGAACTTTTTGATCAGCCTGCTCCTCAAAAAGGCATTGTCGCGCAGCAAGCGCGGAATGACCATTACTACGCTGGTGGTCAGCTTTCTCAAATACCTCATTGCCATTGTTGCCGTGTTCCTGGTGCTGGGCGCGTGGGGCGTAGATACGCGCGCGCTGTTGGCAAGCGCAGGCATTTTGGGATTGGTCATCGGTCTTGGCGCGCAGAGTATGATTGCCGATATTCTTGCCGGTATTTCCATTGTGTTTGAAGGGGAATACCAGGTCGGCGATATCGTGGTGATCGACGGTTGGCGCGGCGTGGTGGAAGAAATCGGCGTTCGCACCACCAAAATCAAGGATACCGGCGGAAACGTGAAGATCATCAACAACAGCGCCATTTCTTCAATCATCAACCAAACCAAGGAGCTTTCGCTGGCAAGGGCGTATATTTCCATTGAGTACGGTATGTCTATTCCGCAGGTCGAGCTGATCATCAAAAAGAACCTGGATCGCATTCGCGAGGCCATTCCGCAAATCCAGGAAGGCCCCTACTACAAGGGCGTTGATAAATTGGCCGAATCCAGCGTTGACCTTCTGTTTACCGCGGCGTGCAAAGAGGAAGATATCTATATCGTTCAGCGCGCGCTGAACCGCGAACTTAAAATTATGTTCGACGAGAACGGCATCAACATTCCATTCCCGCAGGTCACCGTCAGCCAGCTTGAAACAAACGATACCAAAGCCCGCCCGAGCCAAAAGAAGGAGGCCGGCGACTTTGTTGCCGAGCAGGCGCAAATTTCCAAAGGCACGGAATAACCAATGCAATCCAAAAGGGGGAGCGACCCGTTCGCTCCCCCCCTTTTTTTTATTCGCCAAAATCTTCCATTCGTTCCAGCAATTCGGCGCGGGAGCGGACCGGGATACCTTCTTCCAGCGCGGCAACATCGGCCGGCGGAAGGGTGCGCGCGTCGGTTTTCAAAAAGCGGATCGCGTAGCCCTCGTCGGTAAAAATGCCGATTTTTCCGTTGCAAAGGCGCAAAACGCAGAAAAAATCCGGCTCGGCGTTCACCGGTTCCGGTTCGGCTTCGTTTTCCACGGGCGTTTCTTCGGGCGTGGTTTGCGTGGGAACGGCGGCCGCGGAAAAAGAGGTTTTCCATTCTTTCAGCGCGTCCTCGGCTTTTTGCGCGGCGTCTTTCCAAGCGTCGGCTTTCTCTTGCAAATCGGCAACCCCGCCGTGCAAAAAGAACAATCCGGCAATCAAAATCAGGCAGAAAAGCACCGCCCATATCTTTCCAAATCCCATATTTTTGCTCCTTTCGGGTTTTACGGTCATAGCATTTCCGCAAACCGGGAATGCTATGCGGGAAAAGCGGGAAATATGAAAGGAGAGAACCATGCGAAAGGGAAACGGAAACCTATGAGAGAAAGAGCAAAGACATTCCGGCGGGCCTTTTTGGGCGCCATTTGCATTTTGCTGTTGCTGCTTGCCGTTGCGGTAACGGCCGTTGGGCTTTGGGCGGAGCGCGCGTTTGCAACCGACGCGGCGTTCGATCTTTTGGTGCGCCGGGAGGAAAGCACCGCGCCGCCGGTTTTTTACCAATATCATTTTACCGATCGCGCCAACCGGATCGGCGTTGAGGAACAGATCGTAGAGGCCGGCGCGGCGGAAGAAAAAATCACCTATCTTTCCTATGCGGAAATCCCGGCGGATATGGTCAACGCCGTTGTTTCCATTGAGGATAAGCGTTTTTTCGAGCACCGCGGGGTGGACTGGTATCGCACCGCGGC
>CAMPBZ010000089.1 GCA_946641795.1 uncultured Clostridia bacterium | reverse complement strand
GCTTATGGGAAAGGTCCAATTTGGCGCGGTGGGGTTGCGGCACGGGCTTTGTTTGGCTCCGCTGGCCGGTGTAAGCGACAGCGTTTTCCGCGCGTTTGCCCGCCGGTTCGGCGCCGAATACACCGTTAGCGAAATGGTTTCGGCCAAGGCGCTTTGCTACGAGCAATCCTGCCGCCGCTCGCCAACGCCCAGCCGCATTCGCACCGCTCCGCTTGCCGCCGTGCGGCGCTCCGAGCTTCCCATGGCCGTCCAACTGTTCGGCGCCGAGCCGAAATTTCTTGCCGAGGCGGCGCGCCTGTTGGAAGCGGGCAACTACCGCGGCGCGTGCGGCGAAGTCCCGCCCTCGGCCATAGACATTAATATGGGCTGCCCGATGGCAAAGATCGTTGGCAACGGCGAGGGTTCCGCCCTGCTCAAAGACCCCGACCGCGCCGCCGAAATCGTGCGCGCGGTGGCGGGTGCCGTCTCCCTGCCGGTCACGGTCAAAATGCGGATCGGCTGGGATCAGGATCACATTTGCGCCGTGGATTTTGCCCGCCGGATGGAAGAGGCCGGCGCCGCGCTGATCTGCGTTCACGGCAGAACGCGGGAGCAAATGTACGCGCCCAGCGCCGACTGGGAAACGATTGCCCGCGTAAAAGAGGCGGTTTCGGTTCCCGTTTTGGGAAACGGCGATATTTTCTCGGCCGCCGACGCGCTGAACCTGTTGAAACAGACGAACTGCGACGGGCTGATGGTGGCGCGGGGCGCGCAGGGCAACCCCTGGATCTTTGCCGAAATTACCGCCGCACTGGAAGGCCGCCCCTACACGCCGCCAACGCTTGCCGAGCGGATTGCCGTTGCAATGGAGCACGCCGAACTGCTGGTGCGGGAAAAGGGCGAAAAAATCGGCATTGCCGAAGCGCGCAAACACCTGGCCTGGTACACTCACGGTCTGCGCGGATCGGCCGCCGTGCGCGGGAAATTGATGCGCGTGGAAACGCTTGACGAGATTATGCCGCTCCTCGACCAGTTGGAAGAATGAAAAAAGCCGCCCGTGGGCGGCTTTTTTTGCTTTTTTTATTTTTCCTTATAGTACAATCCGCAGTGGCACAGGCCTTCAAAGTTCGGGTCGGCGATTTGATCCCGAAACTCCTGGCACATACATTTGAACTCCGGGCGCTTTCCCACCCGGCAGGGGCAATAGCCGTCCTTGGCTTTCAGCCCTTCCTGTATAATTTTGACCAGTTCTTTGTCGTCGTTCAGCCGGATCTTCATTCGTCGCCCTCCCTTTTGTTGCTTTCTGCTCTTATTTTACCAAAAATAATCCGGAATGTCAAGCGGTTTTCGCTCGCCGCGCCGGCCGGGATGGAACATTCCGGCAAGGCCCCCCGAAGGGGGGCCGGAACCGCCGCAGGCGGTGGCGCGGCAATGCCGTGCAATATCATTTCAGCGTATAATTGCTCGAAGAAATGCCGCTCGCCCAAATCCAGCCGCTCGAAACGCGGTTTTTCAGGGTGAAGGTGTAGGCGGTGCCGTCAAAGGTGAAGGTGTGTTCGCCCGCCGAGAGGGTGTTGCTGAATGTCACGTAGCCGGAAGGAAGCGAGGAACCCGCGTACATTCCGCCCATACCAAATCTTCCGCCGCCCATACCGCCGCCCGAGGAAGGCACGGCGCCCAGCGCAAGAATGATGCCGCCGGTAACCGAAACGGTGTTGTCGGCGTCCACCGCCGCGGCGGTGCCCGTCGAGTTTGCGTTCGGGTTGCTGACCACCACAAATCCGCCGGTTTGGTAATAGCTGCCGTTGGCGTCCACGCCGTCCACGTCGCCGCCCGCGACCTCCACATACACTTTGCCGCCCGAAACGGTGATTACACCGTCCGAAACGTTTTTGGAGGAGCCTTGCGCGTTCACGCCGTCGTTGGTCGCGTAAACGTGTACTTCGCCGTCGGTAATGTTGACGTAGTGGCCTTCCAGCCCTTCGTAAGCGGTTACAATATTGATATAGCCGCCGTCGATCTGCAAGGTGCCGTCGGCGTGAATGGCGTCATCCGCCGCGGTGATTTGAATTGAGCCGCCCGAAACGGTGATGTTGCCGAGCGGGCTGACGCCGTTCTCCAACGCAACGTCCTGGTTGGCGTGAATGCCGTCGTCCTTGCAAAAGATTTCAATGGTGCCGCCGGAAATGGTGATCTGGTTGTCGGCTTTGATCCCCTTGGAGCTTTCGGCGCTCTTGTTGGTGTTGCCGCTTTCGCCCGGAAAACCGCCTCTGCCCCAGCCGCTTGACGAGCTGCTTGCCGTTTTTTTCAGGCTGTCGGCGGTGTATTCCGAGTAGGTGTTGGTTTTGATGAGAATGCTCGGGGAGCCGGAAATGACCACGTCGTAGGAAGCGTCAATCCCGTCGCACCCGGCGTACAGTTCCAGCGTTCCGCCCGAAATGGTGATGGTTCCGCGCTGGTTGCCCTTGGAGGAAATATCCGAGTTCTCGGTTTTCAGCGCGTCGCCCGCCGAGGAGATGGCAATAATGTTGCCCGATTTGATGGTGAGCGAGTCGTTGCCCTTGATGGCGTTGTTGGGCGCTTTGACGTAGAGGACGATCGTTTTGATCTCCAAATCGTCCTTGGTCTGAATGCCGTTGTTGTAGCCCGCTTCCACCACCAGGGAGCCGGTGCCGAGCAGGTCGAGGTCGCAGCAGGCGTAAATGGCGCCCTGGCCGGTGGTATCGTTTTCGTCGGTTTGCAGGGCGCGCGCGTCGGTTACAACGTTGTAGGTGCCTTCCAGCGCGTTGATTTTGACCTTGTCGGCATTCTGAATATAAATAGGAGAATTTGTGGAGCAGGTGATGGACACGTTGTTGAGGTAGAGGGTAACTTTATCGTCGTCCCCGGCGTTTACAATGACCTGCCCCTCTTCCAGCACGCCGGAAAGCGTGTATTCGCCGGCGGCGGTGATGGTGTAAACATTGCCCGTTTGCACATAGCCGTTTGCAACCTGGGTGGCAATGGCAAAACTGCCGGTAATTTCTGTTTCGTTATCCTTGGCGTTCTGCGCGTCGTCGGTGGTGACCGGGTCGGCGTTGGTACCGGACTCGGTGTTCGTTACCGTTTGGGTTGCTTTTACAAAACCGCAGCTTGCCAGCACGAGCATACCGGCAACCAAAAGAACCGCGAGCAACGTTTTGAAAAGTTTGTTTTTCATGGAAAATTCCCTCCTGTTTTTTTGCTTTGTGCCATCATTGTACCCCGCAATACTGAAAAAAAGCTGAAAGATTAAAATTTTTTCGGTTTTATGACATTGCAGATTTTCCGGGGCCGCGGTTTTGTTTTGCAAACGGTAAAAAGCGGGACAAATAACCCGTTTTGCGACAAAATACGGCAAAAGACTTGATTTATCGCCGGCTTTATGGTACAATAGCAGTGGCGCAGGAAAAATCCGATGAAAAATCGGTTTCTTTTTTGCCTTTCTTTGCAATGCAATTATTTTCAGAAAAAACATAAAGGAAAATTCCGAGCGGACTGCCCGGGAAAAAGATTATGGATTATTTACATATCGTTCGACTGATCATGAATATCCTGTTCATCCTTTTGGGTGCACTGGTTCTTCATTTTGCCTTGTTTGGCATTGTTGGCGTTTTTGCCAGGAAGCGCTACCCGAAAACCGATAAGATCAACCGCTACGGCCTGATCATTCCGGCGCGGAATGAGGAAGCGGTGATTGCCGGGCTGATTGAGAGCATTCAAAAAAACGATTATCCGCAGGACAAATTGCAAATCTTTGTGGTTGCCCACAACTGCACCGACAAAACCGCCGAAATCGCGCGGCAATGCGGCGCCACCGTTTACGAATACGATAACCCGGACGAATGCACCATGGGTTATGCATTTAAATACCTGTTCTCCTGCATTGAGCGCGACTACAAGACAAAATCGTTTGACGGCTTTTTCCTTTTCAATGCCGATAACGTTTTGGATAAAAACTACATTTCCAAAATGAACGACGCGTTTGAATACTACCACCGGAAAAGCGTGATCACCTCTTACCGCAACTCCAAAAACTTTGGCAAAAATTTAATCTCCGGTCTTTACGGAATGTATTTTGCCATTGGCTGTCGGCTGGAAAGCCGCGGCAGAACGGTGCTGGGGTGCTCCACCCGCGTTCAGGGAACCGGATACCTGATCAATTCCAAAATCGTGAAAAACGGCTGGCCTTACGTGACCTTGACAGAGGACTGGGAATTTACCGCCGACCAGATTTTGTTTGAACACAACATCCGCTATTGCGACGAAGCCGTGTTCTACGACGAACAGCCCACTTCCCTGAAAATAATGTGGCGTCAGCGCGTGCGCTGGTCGCGCGGGCATTTATTGGTCTTTTACGCGCGGTTTAAAGAGTTGGTGGCCGGCATTTTCAAAAAAGAAACCAAACACCGCGTTTCGCTTTACGATATTTCGGTTAATATTATGCCCGTTCCCTTAATGTTGCTTTGCTTGCAGGTTTTGCAGTTTGTTTTGGAAATAATTACCCCGTTGGTGGATAAAAACTATACGTGGCGCCAGTTGATCCTTGGAGATTCCTACAATCTGTTTTTCTCGGAAGGAATGCTTTTCAATCTGGCAAGATCGGCGTTGTTCTCTTTGCCGTTCATGATGTTGATTGCTATCGTCATGTTCATCATTGAGCACAAGCGCATCCGCGGCGTAAATCCGTTTTTAAAAATTCTGATCGTTTTGTTCTTTCCGATCTTTATGGGGATTCAAACGCTGATCGACGTGCAGGCATTTTTCTCCCGCCACCTGGGCTGGAAGCCGATCCCACACGACGACTCCACCAAAATTGAAACGCTGGACGAACAGGGACAAGAGGAATGAAAGAAGAGGATCGCCGACGGCGATCCTCTTCTTTTGGCGGAAGCGGTGGGATTCGAACCCACGAGCCCTTGCGGGCTACCTGATTTCGAGTCAGGGCCGTTATGACCACTTCGATACGCTTCCGAATAATTTTGTCACAAAAGCAGATCTGTTTTCGTGACAAACACCATTATATCACAATCTTTCGTTTAGGTCAATACCTTTTTGGGAAAAATCCGCTTCATTTTTCCGCGCTTTATTTTTTTGAAAAAGGGGGTTGACAAACAAAAATGATTGTGATATAATAGTCTCCGTTCCGAAAGCGAAATCGCGGCGGACGTTGTTCGCTGGTGTGGCTCAATGGCAGAGCAGCTGATTTGTAATCAGCAGGTTGTTGGTTCGACTCC
>CAMPBZ010000088.1 GCA_946641795.1 uncultured Clostridia bacterium | reverse complement strand
ATCGAGCGCTTCGGCTTTATGCCCAACGGCAGCCGCCGCCGCTACCTCAAACACTCCCAGCCGCCTTTCTTTGCCCAAATGGTGCGCGAGCTGCCCGACCTGGACGCCGCCTCGGCCAAACGTTTTTACGAGGCAATGAAGACCGAGCACAAGTTCTTTTCAAAGAACCGCACTTTTGCAAACGGCCTTGCCCACTACGGCTTTTTGGCCACCGAGGAGGACACCATTCAATCCCGCCTGGGGCATTGGAAGCGCCGCACCGGCCTTGACCCCGAGCCCGACCCGCAAGTGGAGGTTGGCAACTACCTTTCCTATTGCGAAAGCGGATGGGATTGCAACCCCCGCTGGGAAAAACACGGCTTTCAGTACGCCGCGGTGGACCTCAACTCCCTCCTTTGGAACCTGGAAGAAACCCTCGCCCTTTTTGCCGCAAAATACGAGCCTGCCAAAGCCGACGAGTGGAAAGCCCTTGCCGACAAGCGCAAAGCGGCCATGAACGCCTTCCTTTGGAACGAAAGCGAAGGCTGTTTCCTCGACCGCAACGTTGAAACCGGCGCGTTCAGCCCGGTGTTCAGCGCCGCCTCCTTCTACCCGCTCTATTTCGGCATTGCCACGCCCGAGCAGGCAAAGAAAACCCTGCAAAAGCTGCCGCTTTTGGAGCGCGAATGGGGCATTATGCCCTGCCAGGAAGTAGAAACCGAGGCGCATTTCCAATGGGGCGCCCCCACCGGCTGGCCCTGCATTCAATGGATGTTGGTTGGCGCGCTGGAACGCTACGGCTACACCGAAGCCGCCCGCCGCGTTGCCGAAAAATACATTGCGCTGGTGGAAAAAGTGGAAGCCAAGACCGGCCAGTTCTGGGAAAAATACGACGTTATCACCGGAGAAGCCGACGCGGGCGCCGAATACAACACCCCTCCCATGCTCGGCTGGACGGCCGGCGTTTACCTGAAATGCAAACTCCTGCTTGACGGCAAAGAAACTGTATAAAAAAAGGGAAAAACCAAAATGAAAAAAGGACTTTTTCGCCTGTTTTTGGCGCTTGTAACGCTTGCAATCCTGCTTTCGGCTGTTTCCTGCGTTCCCAAAACGCCGGTAGGCCCCGATCCCGACCCCGAAGAGCAGGAGCCCGAAACCAGCCTGACCATTGCCGGCAAATCGATTGCCAACCATAAAATCCTGTACCCCGCAGATGTGGAGGGCGCAAACGACCTGGCAATCAAGCTCCGCTCGGCCATTTCCAACGTTGCCGGGCGCAGTCTTCCCGCCACCACCACCGACCCCGGCAACGGCAAGGTGATTTGGTTGAAGGTGGACCCCCAGCAGTCGCCGGCCTCCTGCCGCGTGTACGTGGAGGGGCGCGCGCTGATCCTTGCCGTGCACGAAAAGTCGTTTTTGAGCGACGTGGTCAATCTTTTCAAATCAACGATAGAAGGTAAAACAACAATGGATTTTCCAAGCGATTTTTCGGTTATCAAAAATTATGATGTCGTTTCCTATCAAAGCGCCAAGGGCGAGAAGAAAATGGTAGGCGACAGCGATAAAAACCCGCTTTCCTACGCCGTTGGCGAAACGGCAATTTTCCGGCTTGCAATCGTTTCCGAAGGGAAGCTCGTCAGCGTTCCGTATTACGAATTGGCAATTTGGGATGAGTCCACCGGCACCGGCTATGATGTAAAAGACGGCACCGGCGAAAAACTGTATATTGACGGCACAAAAGGCTATATCGAATACGAAATTGCAAACTTTTCCAAACCCGGATTTTTCTACCTGAACGTGAAAGCCTGCGACGAAAGCAAAAAGAAATTGAGCGGCATTGCCGACTCGGTCGACGGTTACCATTATGTGGGCAGCGTTGGCTTTGGGGTCGATCAAATCAGCCCGGCGCAGACCGCGGATTTGGACGCTTACTGGGCGCCGGTCATTTCGGCCGTCCAATCGCAACCCACAACGGGCATGAAGCTGACAGAGATTTCCTCCACCCAGGCGGGGTTCCGGGCCTACTATTGGGAAATGCCCTCCGGTGGTAAGAACATTTACAAAGAAAACAACGTTGCCGCGGGGTATTTGACCGTTCCCACAGGGGCGAGCGAAACGAATAAAATCGGCCTGCGCATCACCTTCCAGGCGCACGACGGCAATATTCCGATCCCCGATCCCGTTTACAAGGAAAACACCGCAACGCTCATTGTTTGCGCCCACGGATTTGATTTGGAACAGGCAAAAACCGACAGCACCTATTATCAAAAGCAAAAAAACAGGATCGGCAACTTTATCAACTCTCCCGATTATATGCGGGATATGATCAAGCGCGACCTGCTTGGTGCACGCTTCCTGCTGGCGCAGTTCGGCCCCTCCGGCAACAATTATTGGGACGGGGAAACCTTTGTGGTGGCCGGCAACAGTATGGGCGCTATGCAGAGCACGGCGGTTGCCGCGCTGACCAAAGAGGTCACCGGAACCGACGTCAGCCTTTTGGACATTGGCATTCCGTGGCTTTGCGATACCATGGGCGCCACCATTGGCCGCAAAACGCGCAGCTGGCCCTCCAACCTTTCGGAGCTTGTGTACCTTGACCCGGGAACCTTTGCCGCAAAACTGACCTGCAAGGTGCAAATTTACGGTGCAATGGGCGATATGTATTGCCCGGCTTCCGGCGTAATGGCGCTGTATAACGGGGCCAAAAACGTTGAAAAAACCATCACCTTCCAGCAAAACGCCTCCCACGGCGGCGGAAACGGCGGCGGGAAATATCAACTTTCGCAACCCTCTGCACAATAAAATTCAAAAAAGGCGGCAAAATGCAAAAATGCCGCCTTTTTTCTGTAAAAATTTGCCCGAAAATTGCCGTTTTGCTTGACAATTTTATCTTTCATTGTTATAATTATATCTTAGAATAAAATTATTTTCAGAAAGGATTTCCCTATGCTTTATTTAAACAATACCGCTTTGAAAATCAAAGAGAAAAAGGAGCTGAACGTTGCCTACATCGGCGGTTCGGTCACGCAGGGCTACGGCTCTTCCAACGGCAGGGAGAAAAGCTGGCCCACCCTGGTCAGCCATTGGCTGGAAGAAACCTACGGCGTCAAGGTCAACTTTGTCAATGCCGGCATCGGCGGCACCGCGTCCTATCTTGCAAACTTCCGCTTTGATACCGACGTTGCGCCCATCAAGCCCGACCTGTTCTTCATTGAATTTGCCGTCAACGATTACTACGAAGATTTTGATTATCGCACCGTTCGCCGGCAGTCCGAGTCCCTTTTGGCAAAGGCCTACGCGCTCAACCCGGATATGGACGTTGTGTATGCGTTTACCTACGACCTGCATTACGACACCGACGACTATCCCCAACTCCGCGCCCACCGCGACGTTGCCGACCGCAACGGCCTGTTGTCGGTCAAATTCAGCGATTACATTTACGCCAAATGCCGCGAGACCGGCGAAAACCCGCACGACTTTTACATTGACTGGGTTCACCCCAACGATTACGGTTACAAAACCTACGCCGAAATTGTGGAAAGCGTTCTGGCAAAAGAGCTGGAAGCCTGCAAGGGCGCGGCCAAGCTCGTGCCGCATAGCCTGATCGCCGTTTCGGACGGCCTTTTGACCGGCGCGCACCTGCTGACCGGCGAGAAAGCCTACGATCTTTCCGGTTGGACATTTGAAGAACAGGGAATGCGCTACGGCGGTCACCTGATTGCCGAAAAGCCGGGCAGCACCTTCAAAGTGGATTTTGAAGGCACCGATTTCGGCCTGTTCTACAACGCCGGCGAAAACTGCGGCAAACTGCAATTTGTGGTGGACGGCACCGAGCGGCTCATTATTGACACCTACCTGTGGCACGTGAACTGCAAGGAAAAACCGGTTTTCACCTGCCTTGCTCCCGGCAAACACACCGTGAAAGTCACTCTTTTGGAAGATAAAAACGGCAAGAGCGGCGGCACCAAAGCAGAAATCGGCGCCTTCCTCGTCGGCTGATAAAAAACACAATCAAAGGAGAAACTGCAATGCTTGTTGGAATTTGTGATTGCTTGTTCAAAGAAATTACCGAAAATTACGATGAATGTTATAAACTTGCCGCCGAGCTCGGCTACAATTCGGTCGATTTGAGCAGCACGGAATGGTCGGTCGGCCAGATCTACAAGGAAGAAATGTTCGGCTTTTACGATAAATCGCTCGAAGAGCTGGAAGCCCACTTCAAGCCCATGTACGAGGCGGCAACCAAGTACGGCATCATCTTCAACCAGCTGCACGCCCCGTTCCCGACGGCGCGCACCGGCTACCCGGAACTGAATGATTATATCCATATGACCTTTGAAAAGTGCATTCATATTGCGCGGATGTTAAAATCGAAATACCTTGTGGTTCACGGTGTTCACGTGGATAACCACCGGACCGTGGAAGAGGATTTTCAATACCATCTTGACCTGTTTTCCACCTTTATCCCGCTCCTCAAAGAGCAGGGCGTGGTGATGTGCATTGAGAACACTTATTACTACTATCTCGGCCGCATCAACTGTTACAGCGGTTCCAATTCCGAATTTTTGGTGCGTCTGGTGGAAGAGCTGAACAAAAAAGCCGGTGCCGAGTGCTTTGGTCTTTGCTATGACGTCGGGCACGGCAACATTACCGGCAAGGACCAGTTCCAGGAGATCCTCGCCTACGGCGACCACCTCAAAGTCCTGCACATTCACGATACCGACGGCACCTTTGATACCCACCTCATCCCCTATACCGCGCGGTACACCGACCGGCAGGGAACCGACTGGGACGGCGTTCTCAAAGCGCTTGCAAAAATCAACTATAACGGCGTAATCAACTTTGAAACCGACGGCGGCATTCACGGGTTCCCCAAGGAACTGCGCAAAGCCGCGCTGCGTTTGAACGCCGAGATCGGCAAATATTTCAGCGACCGGATCGAAGCCTACAAAAAGGAGTATCAGAAAGCATAATGGACGTACATATAGACGAGCAGACGATTCCGTCGGTCATGCGTTTTACACCCGCCGTATTTGCCGTGCGGGAAGAATACCAGATCATGATCCCTGTCAAAGAGCCGACCATTCTTTGGGTTCGGGTAGGGGAAAACACCTATTACGATGAGAGCAACGGCATTTTGCGTTCGGATACCGATCTGCACAAAATTACCGTTCCCATGTCGGTGTTGGATACGGCGGGGGAATACACCGTTTGCTGGAAAAAGATGATCGAGCGCAAGCCCTATTTTCCGGTCACAGGCGAGGAAGAAAGCGCAACCTTTGCCTTTTCCCCTTTGCGGGGCGATTTGATCCGCGCTTATATG
>CAMPBZ010000087.1 GCA_946641795.1 uncultured Clostridia bacterium | reverse complement strand
TCGTAACGGTACATTGCGGCCCCTCTTTCAATCCACGTAGTCGCAGGCGGCCAGTGCGGCAACCGCACCGTCGGCGGCGGCGGTCGTTACCTGGCGGATCTTTTTGGAGCGGCAGTCGCCGGCAACGAAAATGCCGGGCGTTGCCGTCAGGCAGGATTCGTCGGCGTCGGCATAGCCGTAGGAATTGAGTTTGACAACGTTTGCAAACGGCTCGTTCTGCGGGATCAGACCGATGGCAACGAACATTCCGTCAACGGCAAGGTCGGAAAGCGCTCCGTCCGCCACGCGCTTGACGCGAATACCGGTCAGCGCCTTTTCGCCCAAAATCGCATCGACCACCGTTCCCAGAATGATCTCTACGTTCGGGCGTGCGGCCAGATGGTCGCGCAGTTTCTGCTCGCCGGTCAGGGTGTCCAGGTTTTGAACCACAAACACCTTTTCACATTGCTCGGAAAGCAGAATTGCCTCCTGCAAGGCCGAGTTTCCGCCGCCAATGACGGCAACGGTTTTGCCCTGGTAAAAAGCGCCGTCGCAGACCGCGCAAAACGAAATGCCGTCGCCGATAAACTCTTTTTCGCGCTCCAAGCCCAAAAGGCGGTGGCGTGCGCCGGTGGCAACAATCACAGCCTTGGCCTGAAACTCGCCGCTGTCGGTCAGAACGGTTTTAATCTCCCCGTCCCGGATCCCGGTCACCTCACAAACTTCCACCTCGGCGCCCTGTTCCAGAACTTGCTCTACCAGGTGGTCGGCAAACTCGTTGCCCGAAAGCGAAAGGAAACCGGGAATGTTCTCCACCTTCGGGGAAAAGGTGATCTGTCCCCCAAAGGCGCCTTTTTCCAGAATGAGAACCGATTTATTCGCGCGGCGGGCATAAAGCGCGGCGGTCAATCCGGCGGGGCCGCCGCCGATGACGATGATATCGTAAACAGACATAGCATACTCCTTTTTATGAAAGAGGGGCTTTCCGCAAACCGCGGAAAGCCCGCTTTTTCAAAATTTGAGAAAATCAGAGCGCAAGCGTTCTTTTAATCTCGGAAACGCCGGCATACTTTGCGGCCTCTCCGTCTTTTACAATCACCAGCGTGGGCGCCTGTTTAATGCCCAGCTCGGTGGCAAGCGCGGCGTTCTCGTTGGCAAGCAGGTTGGTGTAGGGAATGCCGGCCTTATCCAAAATGGATTTTACAATTTTGCAGTTGGGGCAGGTTGCCGTGGTGAACAGGTAGTTGCCGTCGGCAAGTCCTTTTTCCTCCACAACGGCGGGCGCCTCTTCCTTGCAGGGAGCGCAACCCTCGTGCCGCAGGGTGGAGTGTGCTATATCGTAGGTGCGGCGGTCTTTGTATTCCTGCGTTTTGCCGTCGTTCCAGTTCTGCACCGGGCGGTAGTAGCCGGTAATACGACTGTAAACCTCGGTGGGTTGGCCGCAATGCGGGCAGGTGAACTGCTCGCCGGCAAGGTAGCCGTGGTTTTTGCAAACCGAGTAGGTCGGCGACATGGTGTAATAGGGCAGGCGATAGTTTTCGGCAATCTTGCGCACCAGGTTGGCGGCGGCTTTCCAGTCGGGCAGTTTCTCACCCAGGAAGGCGTGGAACACCGTGCCGGAGGTGTACAGCGTTTGCAGTTCGTCCTGAATATCCAGCGCCGAGAAGATGTCCTCGGTATAGCCGACGGGCAGGTGCGAGGAGTTGGTGTAGTAGGGCGTTTCGTCCTTCGTCTTTGCCGCGGTGATAATGTCCGGGTAGCGCTTGATATCGTGCTTTGCAAGACGGAAGGCGGTGGACTCTGCCGGGGTAGCTTCCAGGTTGTACAGGTCGCCGTACTCTTCCTGGTAGTCGGAAAGGCGCTCGCGCATATGGTTGAGCACGTTTTTGGTGAACTCCTGTGCCTTTTCGTGGGTCAGGTCTTCACGGATCCACGCGGCGTTAAGGCAGGCTTCGTTCATACCCACAAGACCAATGGTGGAGAAGTGGTTGTTGAAGGTGCCCAGGTAGCGCTTGGTGTAGGGGTAAAGCCCGGCTTCCAGCAGCTTGGTAATAACGGTACGTTTCACTTTCAGCGAGCGCGCGGCAATATCCATCATGTGGTCGAGGCGCTCATAGAACTCTTTTTCATCCTTGGAAAGGTAGGCAATGCGCGGCATATTGATGGTGACCACGCCCACGGAACCGGTGCTTTCACCGCTGCCGAAGAAGCCGCCCGACTTTTTGCGCAGTTCGCGCAGGTCAAGGCGCAGGCGGCAGCACATCGAGCGCACGTCGCTCGGCTCCATATCGCTGTTGATGTAGTTGGAGAAATAGGGGGTGCCGTATTTTGCGGTCATCTCAAAGAGCAGTTTGTTGTTCTCGGTTTCCGACCAGTCAAAATCGCGGGTGATGGAGTAGGTGGGAATGGGGTACTGGAAGCCGCGGCCGTTGGCGTCGCCCTCGATCATAATCTCGATGAACGCGCGGTTGACCATATCCATTTCGGCCTTGCAGTCCTTATATTTAAAATCCATCTCCTTGCCGCCCACAATGGCGTTCAGCTCGGCAAGGTCGGCGGGAACCGTCCAGTCCAGCGTAATGTTGGTAAAGGGCGATTGCGTACCCCAGCGGGAGGGGGTGTTGACGCCGTAAATGAAGGATTGGATGCACTGTTTGACTTCCTTGTAGGAAAGATTATCCACCTTTACAAAAGGAGCCAGGTAGGTATCAAACGAGGAGAATGCCTGCGCGCCCGCCCATTCGTTCTGCATAATGCCCAGGAAGTTGACCATCTGGTTGCAGAGGGTGGAAAGGTGACCTGCGGGAGCAGAGGTGATCTTGCCGACCACGCCGCCCAGGCCTTCCTGAATGAGCTGTTTGAGCGACCAACCGGCGCAGTAGCCGGTGAGCATAGAGAGGTCGTGAATGTGAATATCGGCGTTGCGGTGCGCGTTGGCAATTTCCTCGTCATAAACTTCGGAGAGCCAGTAGTTTGCCGTTACCGCGCCGGAGTTGGAAAGGATCAGACCGCCTACCGAGTAGGTAACGGTGGAGTTTTCCTTCACGCGCCAGTCGTTGATTTTCAGGTAGTTGTCCACAACGTCCTTGTAGTCCAGCACCGTTTTGTTCAGGTCGCGGATCTTCTCTCTCTGTTTGCGGTAGAGAATGTATGCTTTTGCAACATCATCGTAGCCGGCCTTGATGAGCACCGATTCCACGCTGTCCTGAATGGCCTCCACCGATACCTGCCCGTCTTTGATCTTGGGCTCGAAGTCGGCGGTCACCTTCAACGCAAGAAAGTCAATGATGTCGTCGTTGTACTGCCGTTTGCAGGCGTCAAACGCCTTTTTCATAGCGTCGCTGATCTTTGTCAGGTTAAACTCGACCAGTGCGCCGTCTCGCTTGGTAACGCGATACATTTTTGGAATTCCCCCTTTTTTGTACATATTTTATCGGCAATAAAATCCCCCGCGTTCGGTGCCGGGGGACCTTTGTGTCAGCTTTTTCATTGTACCATATATCTTGTGGTTTGTCAAGCGCTTTTTCACAATATCTTGTGTTTTTAATGCACAAATTTTTGTTTGCAATTTTGTGAAAAATGCCTTGCAAAAAAGGCGTTCCGAAGGGGAAGTTGCCGCCGGGATCACCGGGCGGCAAATACCGCATCGGAACGCCTGAAAATGCCTGCTTTATATCCCGCGCAAAGCTGTTTGCGGAATTTTTCGCGCTGCAATTGCGCGCAGCTTTTCCAGCATTTCGGGATCGTGCGCGTGCAAATTTGCGCCGATCATATGCTCCGAGGCCTGAAAATTTTGTAGAAAATAACGGGGCGCGCCGGCAATCCAATCGGCAACGGCGGCAATATCCGCTTCGGTGTGCAGTTCCTTCACCACCGTGGTGCGGAACTCAAAATCCAGTCTGCCGGAAAGCAGAAAGGCAACGCTTTCCTCAATCGGGCGCAAATCCAGCCGGGGCAGGCCAACGGTGGCGGCATACTTTTCTTTGGAGTTTTTAATATCCATTGCAACGTAGTCCACCAGCCCTTCTTCCGCAATCGCCTTCAAAAGGTCGGGGTAGGAGCCGTTGGTATCCAGCTTGACGGCGTAGCCCAAATCTTTGATCTTGCGCAAAAGGTCGGGAATATCGCGGTTCATCAGCGGTTCGCCGCCGGTAATGGCAACGCCGTCCAGAACGCCGCGGCGCTTGCGCAGGTAGTCAAAAATCTCCTCTTCGTCGTAGGTCGCCGCCGCGTCGATCTCGGTCACCAGCAGGGCGTTGTGGCAAAACGGACAGCGAAAATTACAGCCGGCGGTAAACAGGGTGCAGGCAACTTTTCCGGGGTAATCCAGCATAGTCATTTTTTGAAACCCGTGAATTTTCATACGCGTTCTCGCTCCTTTCCGGCTTGGAAGATCAAACCTCCCACTGTTTTTATTATAGCGGATTTTTGTGAATAAAAGGTGAACGAAAGCAAGAAAAATCGTCCCGCAAAGGGCGGCGTTTTGCCCCAATATAAATAAAGGAAGCAAGTTGATTTTTTGCCGCCGAAAAATCGTGAAAATGCTCAAAAACAGGGGCGTTTGCTTATCAAAATTTCACAATGTTTTTTGCAATTTTCTCTTGACATTTTCGCGCCCGTGTGGTAAACTGTTCTATGGATTGTTAGCACGCTAACAGATTGAGAAAGGAAGCGGAAAAATGCAGGAAAAAAAGCGGGAACTTGGGCAAATGATCTGCCACGCTTCGCGCCTGTTCCGCCGGCAGATGGATCAAGCCATCAGCGCGGCAATGGGCGCCGATGCCGACGAGGTCTTTTCGGGCCGGAACCTTTGGGTGCTCCGCTATGTTAAGGAGCACGAAGGGGAGGCGGTTTACCAGCGCGATTTGGAAAAAGCCTTCCGTTTGCGGCGCTCCACCATTTCCAATATGATCGACCTGATGGTGCAAAAGCAGTTTTTGGCACGCGGGCCGGTGGAAGGTGACAAACGGCTCAAACAGCTGTTGCTGACCGAGAAGGGAGAGGCCATTCTTTCCGAGGTCGCCCATTCGGTGGGCGAGCTGGAAACGGCTTTGCGCGGGCAGTACACCCCGGAGGAATACGCCGCGTTTTTTGCGCTTTTGGATCGATTGTGCAATTCGTTGGAATTGCTTTCTAACCCCTGTGAAAGAAAGGAACCGGAAAAAACAAATGGGTAAAATTATCAAACGGCTTGCCGGCAGTGTGCGGGAATACAAAGGGCTCTCCATCGTAACCCTCCTTTTAATGGTGGGCGAGGCGGCCATCGAGTGCGTTATTCCGTTCATCACCGGCGAGTACCTCATCAACGTCATTCAAAAAAGCAACGGCAACGTGGATATGCCGTACATCATCAAAATCGGAATTATT
>CAMPBZ010000086.1 GCA_946641795.1 uncultured Clostridia bacterium | reverse complement strand
GTTGTGGTTGCCGATTACGTTACCATGGATAGCGGTACCGGTTGCGTACACACCGCCGGCGGCTTCGGCGCCGACGACAACGTGACCTGCCGCCGCTACAAACTGCCGCCCCTCGTCCCGGTGGACGACCGCGGCTACCAGACCGCCGAGGCCGGCAAATTTGCGGGTCTGCGGTACGACGAATCCAACAAAGCCATTCTTGCCGACCTGGTGGAAACCGGCGCGCTCCTCGCTTCCGAGGAACTAACGCACGAATATCCCCACTGCTGGCGCTGCAAACAGCCCATCATCTTCCGCGCAACGCCGCAATGGTTCTGCTCGGTGGAGGCCTTCAAAGAGGACGCCGTTCGCGCGGCCGACGCCGTACAGTGGCTTCCCGAATGGGGCGGCGAGCGGATGAAGCAGATGATCCGCGAGCGGGCCGACTGGTGCATTTCCCGCCAGCGCCACTGGGGTTTGCCCATTCCGGTGTTCTACTGCGAGGATTGCAAAAAGCCGATCGTGACCGACGAGACCATTGAGGCCGTTTCCAAGGCCTTTGGCGAGAGCGGCTCGAACGTTTGGTACGAGAAAACCGCCGCCGAGCTGTTGCCGGCCGGCTTTACCTGCCCGCATTGCGGCGGCAAGTCCTTCTATCAAGAAACCGATACGCTGGACGGCTGGTTTGACTCCGGCTCCTCCCATTTTGCCGCTTGCGAGAACGAAGGCTACCGCTGGCCCGCCGACCTCTACCTGGAAGGCGCCGACCAGTACCGCGGCTGGTTCCAATCCTCGTTGCTGACCGCCGTTGGCGCCGGCAAAACGGCCGAGGCGCCCTACCGCACCGTGCTGACGCACGGCTGGGTGGTGGACGGCGAAGGCAAAGCCATGCACAAGTCGCTCGGCAACTCGGTGCTTCCTTCGGATGTAATCCCCAAATACGGCGCCGATCTGGTGCGTTTGTGGGTGGCCTCCTCGGATTACCGCGTGGACGTTCGCGTTTCGGATCCCATCTTCCGTCAGCTTTCGGATGCCTACCGCAAGATCCGCAACACCGCACGCATTCTGATTGCCGACCTGAACGATTTTGACCCGAATACCGACGCGCTCCCGTTTGATACCCTGCCCGAGATTGACCGCTGGATCATCTCGCGGATGAACGATTTGACCAAGACCGTGCGCAAAGCCTATGCCGATTACGAGTTCCACGTGATCTACCACGAGATCGGCAACTTCTGCGTCAACGATCTTTCCAAACTTTATATCGACATTACCAAAGACCGCGTGTACGTGGAAAAGGCGCAAAGCAAGGAGCGCCGTGCCGCGCAAACGGCAATGTATTTTGTGCTCTCCGGCCTGATCCGTTTGCTTGCCCCCATCCTCTCCTTCACCGGCGAGGAAATGTGGCAGGCCATTCCGCACAAGGCCGGCGACAAGACCGAAAGCGTTTACCTGAACGATTTGCCGGAATACGACGAAGCGCTCGCCTATCCCGCAATCCGCGCCAAATGGGATCATCTGTTTGATCTGCGCGACGATGTGATGAAAGCGTTGGAACTTGCCAGAGCCGAAAAGCTGGTTGGCAAATCGCTGGAAGCCAAGATCACGCTTTACACCGAGGACAAAGAACTTTACGATCTGCTCGCGGCATTCGGCAAAGAGCTGGAAATCGTGTTCATCGTGTCCGGCGTGAAACTGGAACTCGGAAAAGCGCCCGAAGGCGCGCATACCGAGGGAACCTTCCCCATTGGCGTTCTGGTGGAAAAGGCCGACGGTTGCAAGTGCGACCGCTGCTGGACCTTCTCGGTAGCCGGCAAACACACCGAGGACGGCGGCTTCCTCTGCGAGCGTTGCCGCAACATTCTCGGCGAGTAAAACTTTGTATTAAAAGCGAGAAAACGATAATAAGAACAATTCTTATTCTAAAAAGGAGGGGCGTATGACGACCATTCTCATCTTGGCGGCAATCATTTTGGGCATTGTCGGGTTGGATCAGCTTTCCAAATGGATCGTTGTGCAAAACCTGCCGCTGGGCCATTCCTACGAATGGATCCGCAAAGTCGTTCATTTCACCTACGTTCGCAACGAGGGCGCCGCGTTTGGCATTTTAAGCAACCATCGCTGGGTGTTTCTGGTGTTTTCCGCCGTCGCCATCGTGGGGCTGGGCATTTATCTGTTCCGTTTTTGCAAGCAGAATTGGGCCATTAAAATTTCGCTGGCCTTTCTGATCGGCGGCGGGATCGGCAATATGATCGACCGCATTGCCTTCGGCTATGTGGTGGACTTTATCGAACTGCCGTTTCTGTGGCTGCCGGTGCTCAACCAGTATTTTCCCATTTTCAATATTGCCGATTCGTTTGTTACGGTCGGCGTGGTGATGCTTGCTGTCTCGCTGATCCGTGAGACCATCCGCGAGGAAAAGGCAAAGAAAACGGCTTCGCTCGTGCCGGAACCCGAAGATCAAGCGCCCGCCTCCGAGGCTCCGGCCTCCGGGGAAGAGGAAGAGAAGAAAAGCGATGAGTGAGCGCAAAGAGGCCGTTCTTTCCGCCGCCGCGGCGGGGGAGCGATTGGATAAACTGCTTGCCGATCTTGCCGGTATTACGCGCTCGGCCGCCGTGCGCCTGATGGAGAGCGGGCTGGTCACGCTGAACGGAAAACCGGCGGGCAAAAACACCCGTCCCGCGGGCGGCGAAACACTTGCATGGGCCCTGCCGGACGCCGCGCCGGATACTGCCGAGGCGCAGAACATTCCTTTGGATGTGGTTTACGAGGACGCCGACCTGATTATCATCAACAAGCCGGTGGGAATGGTGGTGCATCCCGCGGCGGGAAACCGCGAGGGAACGCTGGTTAACGCTCTGCTATGGCATTGCGGCGCCTCGCTTTCGGGCATTGGCGGCGTTATCCGCCCCGGCATCGTCCACCGCATTGATAAAGATACGAGCGGCCTGCTGGTGGTGGCCAAAAACGACGAAGCCCACCTTTCACTTGCCGCGCAAATCAAAAAGCACAAGGTCTCGCGCGTATATCTCGCCGTTGCACTGGGCAATCTGCGCACCGACGAGGGGGTCATCAACGCGCCCATCGGCCGCCACCCGGTCGATCGCAAGCGTATGGCGGTCATTCAAAATCCGGCCGAAAAATCGCGCAGCGCCGTTACGCACTGGCGCCTGTTGGCAAACGCCTCCTGCGAGGGCAGGCAGTTTTCGCTTGTCCGGTGCGAGCTGGAAACCGGGAGAACGCATCAGATCCGCGTGCATTTTTCTTCCATCGGTCACCCGCTTCTGGGCGATGCGGTTTACGGCGGAGCCGGCACCGCGTTTGAGGCCAAGCACCGCGCTCTGATCGCCGGGCAATGCCTGCACGCCGGCAAACTGACCCTGACCCACCCGCGCACCGGCGAGGAGATGGAGTTTTTTGCCCCGCCGCCGCCTGAACTGCAAAAATTGATTGCCGTTATTTTCGGCAACGAGACTGCCGAGGTCGTTCAATATCTCCTTTGACCAAAGCAAATAAAAAAGCGCCGATTTTGCAACCCGTATGTGCAAAATCGGCGCTTTTTGGGTGGGAAAACCACCTTTTTATTTTGTTTTTATTTCGTTTCGTTCGGTTGATTGTTTCCCGCGGCGCTCGGATGTTTGGGGCGGGTGGTTCCGCCGGTTGCCTGCGGGGTTTGCGTGCCGGTTCCTGCGGCCGGTTTTCTGCGGCGTCTGCGGCGGCGGTAGGGCTTTTTTGCCGGCTCGCCGTTCTCCGGCGCCGGCTTTTTCGGCGCGCGGCTTTTTCCGGGTGCAGGTTCTTCGGTCGGCTCCCCTTTCTTTTTTTTCGGTTCGGGCGGGAGCGAGGGAATGATGCAATCGGCAAACAGCTTGGCAATCTTTTTGGGTTCCAGTCCCTTTTGCTCGCACACCGCGCGGAAAAGCATCATTGTTGCAAGCGCGTCTCCGTCACTGCGGTGCTGGTTGGCCGGTGTTTCCCGGCACCAGGCTTCCACACAGCCCGAAAGCCCGTGCGCGCCCTTGTGGTCGGGAAACTTTTTGCAAAGCCGTTCCATATCCAAACAGGAAAAGGAGAGCGGCTTCAATCCGTACCGCTGGCAGGCGTGGCGCAGGGCGGCGGTGTCGTTTCCGGCGGCAAATCCAACGGTCAGGTCGGCGCCGCACAACAGCTTTTTCAGGCGCTTGTAGTAGGCGGGAAAGGTGGAGGCGCTTTTTACGGTGGAAAGCGAGTAGGCAAGAATGTTTTTGCGCACGTAGTCGTTAAAAACGCATTCGGGGTTCATCAAAATATCGGTTTGCGGCTGTTTCAATTTGAATTTTGCGTTGGTCAGCACGTAACCGAAGGAATAGATGGAGCCCGGAACCTTTCCGTTGGCAAATTCCATATCAAAAAACAATATTTTCATAGTACGGGGCAACAAATCCCTTTCTTTTTTCAATCCGTGGTCTATTGTACCATATCCGCGCGCATACTTCAAGCCCGTTTTGCAAATTCCCGAAAAATATTTCAAACCCCTTTACAAAGAAAGTGGAAACTGCTATAATAGAAATAAGCAGAAATGCGCAATAAAACGCAAAAAGGAAAGAAAAACGATGTACAAATGTGAGCGGGAAGACGAGATTTTATCGCTGTTGAACGAAACGGGGTACGCCACGGTCGAATACCTCTCCGAAAAGATGAACATCAGCGCGTCCAGCATTCGCAGGGATCTGAAAAATCTGGAAGAGCGCGGGCTGGTCAAGCGCAGTTACGGCGGGGTAAAAATTGTGCAGTCGAGCGGCAAACGGGTGCCGTTTGACCTGCGCAGTCACGAAAACAGCGCGCAAAAAAGAGCCATTGCCAAAGCGGCGCTCGCGCTGATCTCGGCAGGAGACACCGTGTTTTTGGATGGTTCCAGCACCGCCTGCTTTGTTGCCGAGCTGTTGCCGGCGGTGGGCGGCGTAACGGTCATTACCAACGGGCTGGACGCGCTGGAGCGGCTTTCTCGGTATGACGTGAAGGTTTATTGCACCGGCGGGATGAGCTCGCCCGAAAACCGCGAGGTGCTGGTTGGCGGATATACGCAGGACTTTTTGCGCCGGATGCGCGCCGACGTTGCCGTTATTTCGGCGCAGGCGGTTGCGGCGGACGGCAACGTTTACGATTGCTATGCCGAGGAGGTTGCCGTGCGCAACCTGATGCTTTCCGGCGCGCGGAAAAAGATTTTGCTTTGCGATAGCAGTAAACTGGGAAAAACCTCTCCCTTCTGGCAGGGAAACGTGCGGGATTTTGATTTTGTGGTGAGCGACCGCGATCTTTCCGCCTTTTTTGCCGAGCCGGAGCCGGAAAAATATATTCTGGCTTAAATCGGTGCGAATTTTGACGAAAAAAACTTGCCATTCCAACAAAAACGGTACGCTTTTTCGCTTG
>CAMPBZ010000085.1 GCA_946641795.1 uncultured Clostridia bacterium | reverse complement strand
GCGGCCTGGCGCTCACCTTTGGTAAGGTTACCCTCACCGCAGTTGCCTGCGCACTCATCCTTGGTATTGTTACCAACCTGGTGCTCAACATTGGCAACAAGAATAAGAACCAAGATTGATAATAAAATCAATTGACAACAAGCGAGCCCGGCGGGAACACCGCCGGGCTCGCTTGTTTGATTTATACTTTATTGCTTTTCCCATTCGGCGCGCAGAATGGCGCAGGTGCCAATGGTAACGTACCGGCCTTTGATAAGCATGGCCTCTTTTTGGTAGCCCTCAAAGGTCATACCAACCTTTTCCATCACGCGGAGCGAACGGGCATTCTCTTTCATAAACTTTGCTTCGATCCGGTGCAGTTTGAGCTTTTCAAAGCCGAAATTGATAATCGCTTTTACCGCCTCCGGGGCAATTCCCTTTCCCCAATAATCGGGGTGGAAGACATAGCCGATCTCTGCTTTGTCGTGCGTACAGTTGAAGGAAGTAAACCCGCAGGTGCCAATCATTTTTCCGGTCTCTTTATCCACAACCCCCCAATCGTAGTACATTCCGCCGGCATAGCGCCCTTGCAGGTATTCCAGATACTCGCGGGAGTAGGAAATATCCGGGTGGGTGCTCCATGTCAGGTAGCGCGTTACGTCATCCCGCCGGGCATAATCAAACATATCCGCGGCGTCGCGCACCGAGAGCTTGCGCAAGGTCAAACGCTCGGTTTGCAAAACCGGCATTTTGGAAAACGTTCTGAAAATGGTCTCTTTTTTCATAAAAAATTCTCCCGCATTTTCCATTCTCCCCTTTCTTTTTCGCTTTCTTTATGGTAAAATAAAGAAAAAAGCCGGAAAGGAGGGGCGAATTGCAATGAATTATTTATCGGCGGAATTGAAAGCCGGAGAGCTTGCTCCCGTTTTGCTGGAAAATTCCGATTACGCAAAAACGATTGCCCGGCGTTTTTTTGAGCGGCGCGGCGTAATCTCCCATATTTTTTGCAACCGGGCGCCCTTTTTGGGGCGGTTCTCCCTGGTGGCAAAATACCATCCGGTGGCCGGCTTTGAAAAAGACGAACTGCTCCTGATCGCCCTTTCGGACTTTGCCGCAAGCGTACAGAACCGGGATGTAATCCTGTATCTGATCCCCGGCACCCGTTCCGCCCGGCAGTTCATTCAGCGCAACCGGGCGCAGTTAGAAACCGATTATGTGCTTGCCGATCAAGCTTCCCTTTCGGAATTGATCGGTTAGAAAAAATAAACGCCGTTCCGTTACGCAAAAACGGAACGGCGTATTTTTAATACTTCTTCCAGGTGCGGCGATTGAACAAAACCAAAATCGGGAAAATCTCCAACCGCCCCGCCAGCATATCAATAATCAGCACAATCTTGGAAAATACGCTCAACCCGCCGTAATTGCAGGCCGGGCCGACCGCATCCAAACCGGGGCCGATGTTGTTCATACAAGCAAGCACCGCGGTAAATCCGGTCAGGATCGAAATGTTGTCAATGCAGAGCAACAGGAAACTGACAATCAAAATTGCAACGTAGGCAATCAGATAGGACGTAGTATTGGAAACGGTTTTTTCGTCCACATTTCTGCCGTTGATATGAATGACCTTTACGCTGTTTGGGTGTAACAGTTGACTGATATTGCGCTTTAAGGCCTTGAAAAGGATCAACACCCGCGCAAACTTGAAACCGCCGCCCGTACTGCCGGCGCAGGCGCCGATGGCCATCAAAATGAGCAGAATGGCTTTTGAGAAGGTTGGCCACAGGTCAAAGTTTGTGGTTGAAAAGCCGGTGGTTGTAATGATAGCGGCGACCTGGAACGCCGAATGGCGCAACGTTTCCCCAAAGGTGGTATAGGTTACGGCACGGAACAAATTGAAGGTGATGAGCGCGGTAGAAGCGATCACAACGCCCCAGTACCAACGGAATTCCTCGTCTTTGAGAACGTTTTTGACCTGCCGGAGCAGAATGAGATAATAGCAGCTGAAGTTAACGCCGAACAACAGCATAAAGACGGTGCAAACGTTTTGAATATAGGGGCTATAACTTGCAAGGCTGTCGTTCCGAATGCCAAATCCGCCGGTGCCCGCCGTTGCAAGCGAGGTACAAAGCGCGTCAAACGCCGACATTTCCCCGCAAACCAAAAACAGGAAATCCAAAAAGGTGAGCAAAATGTAAATAACGTACAGAATAGCGGCGGTGCGACGCATCCGCGGCACCAGCTTGCCAACGCTCGGCCCCGGGCTTTCGGCGCGCAACAGGTGCATTGTAAAGCCCTCGCTCTGCTCGCCGATGGGGGCAACGGCCAGCAGGAAGACCAGCACGCCCATACCGCCCAACCAGTGGGTAAAGCAACGCCAGTAGTTGGTAGCGCGCGTTAAACTTTCCACCGACGACACCACCGAGGCACCGGTGGTAGTCAGACCCGAAACGGCCTCAAACAGCGCGTTTGCAAAATTGGGGATCTCGCCCGAGATCCAGTAGGGGCAGGAGCCGAAAATACTGATGAGCACCCAGCCAAGCCCCACGCAAACCAAACCCTCGCGCGCATAAAATCCGCGTTTGGCCTTGCGGGAAAGCAAAAGCAGAATGCCGGCAAATACCACAATGGCTCCTATTGTGATCAGGAACCCTTTGGTAACCGCAAAATCGCGGTCCACCAGCGAAAAAATCAATGCGGGGATCATAAACACGCCTTCAATCAGCAGAATGAGCGCGTTGATCCGCCCTATCATCCGGTAATTCATAAGCGATTTCTCCCGTTTATGCGAAAATATCGCTGAAATGACCGATGACCGAGTTACCGCCCGAAACGACTACAACCGTGTCTCCCGCGTGGAAGACCGAATCGCCGTTCGGGATCTCGGTTTTGTTGCCGCGGTTGATGCCGACGATCAGCACGTTATCCCGCAGTTTGAGGGATTTGAGCGGCTCGCCGCAATGCGGCGTGTTTTCGTCGATCAAAAATTCGGAAGCCTCGGCTTTTCCGTCGGCAATCGAGTGCACGGTAATGGCCGCGCCAACCTGATTTTGCATTGCGCGCACATACCGCACAATGGTATTGCAGCAAAGGTTGCCGGGGTTGATTACGCTGCCCAGCGAAAGGCTGTCAATAACCGACGTATCTTCCAGCCGGCTGACTTTGGTAATGACCTGGGGAATGTTTGCGCGTTTTCCATAAAGCGCAATGACCATATTCAACTCGTCCAAGCCGGTCAGCGCAACCAGCGCGGAGCTGGAAGCCAGACCTTCGCTTTCCAGGAGCGCTTGCTCGCTCGCGTCGCCGTGAATGACGTTGATGCCGGGCAAAAGACTTGCCAGCGCCGTGCATTTTTCCTCGTTCCGTTCAACAAGCTGTACGTCGATATGGCTTTTTTGAAGCGCGTCGGCAAGGTAATAGCCAATCTTGCCGCCGCCAACGATCATCACGCGCGAGACGCGGTGGGTAATGGCGCCCAGGTTTTTCAAAAGAACCGAAAGCGTATCGGTAGGCGCCGTTACAAACAGGCGGTCGCCTTCCTCCAATACAAAGTTACCGGAAGGCGTAATGGCGTTTCCGTCGCGCAAAACGGCGCACACCAGCACCTTGCACTTGGTAACGCTGTTCAAACTGCTCAAAGGAAGGTTGCAAAGCTTGCTTCCCTCCTCCAAGCGGAGCTCTACAATCTCCATTCTTCCCTTTGCAAAGGTATCGCGCCGGAGGAAACCCGGATATTTGAGCAACCGCTCAATTTCAATTGCCGCTTGTTGGTCGGGATTGACGGTCATAGAAATTGCAAACGCGTCGCGCATCAGGTATGCCTGCTCGTTGTATTCGGGGTTGCGAATGCGGGCAATGGTATGCAGTTTGGGATTGATCCAGTGCGCGGTAGTGCAGCAAAGAAGGTTTGCCTCGTCCGATCCGGTAACGGCAATCAGCAAATTGGCGTTCTCTACGCCCGCCTCCTGCAAAACGTCCATTGCCGCGCAGTTTCCCTGAACGGCCATAACGTCATAGCGGTTCACGCTCAATTCCAACACGGAGGGATCCATATCCACCAGGGTAATTTCGTGTTTTTCCAAAGAGAGCTGGCGTGCAAGCGTTTCACCCAATTTTCCGCTACCGGCAATTAAAATCTTCATTCCTGTTTTTCCTTTCTGATAACTATGCAAGAAAAACTTTCCACTTTATTGTTGCTATTATATCACATCCTGCCTGTTTTGTCAATCATTTCGGCAAAAGAAGAAGGAAGAATCCGTTAAGATCCTTCCTTTTTCTATTAAAGCAGATGTACGCCCGCCGCGTTGCAGGCGGCAACCTCCTCCGGCTTCCAATAAGAGGATTGCACCTCGCCGATATGCGCTTTGCGCAAGAAGAACATACACATACGCGATTGGCCGATGCCGCCGCCAATGGTATAGGGCAGTTCCCCGTTCAAAAGCGCGCGGTGGAAGGGCAATTTTGCGCGTTCCTCGCACCCGCGGACGGCAAGCTGGCGTTTGAGCGCCTCCTCGTCCACGCGAATGCCCATAGAGGAAAGTTCCAGCGAAATATCCAATACCGGGTAATAAACGATGATATCGCCGTTCAGCGACCAGTCATCGTAGTCGGGGGCTCTGCCGTCGTGGATCTTTCCGCTCTTCATTGCGCCGCCGATTTGTTCCAAAAAGATGGCGCCGTATTCCTTTGCCGCAAGATATTCTCGCTCCTTCGGCGTTTTTTCCGGGTAGCGGTCTTCCAGCTCCTGGGTGGTAACAAAGGTGATTTTTTCGGGCAGGAGTTTATTGATAAAGGAATACTCGTTTACAATGTAGTTTTCGGTATGGCGCAAGGCCGCATAAATACATTTTACCGTATCGTGCAGGGTCTTCTGCGTCCGTTCCTCGCGGCGAATGATCTTTTCCCAGTCCCATTGATCCACAAACATTGAGTGAATGTTGTCGGTTTCCTCATCCCGCCGGATGGCGTTCATATCGGTATAAAGCCCCTCGCCCACTTCAAAATCGTATTCTTTGAGAGCGTAACGCTTCCACTTTGCAAGCGAATGGACGATCTCCAATTCTTTGCCGCTAAGCAGATCAAATCCGACCGGACGTTCCACTCCGTTGAGATCGTCGTTCAGTCCGCTTTCGGGCGCGACGAAAAGAGGCGCGGAAACACGCGTCAGGTTGAGCTGCGTTGCAAGGTCACGCTCGAAAAAGTCCTTGACCTTTTTGATGGCATATTCGGTTTGGCGAAGGGTCAAAAAAGAGCGGTAACCCTTTGGAATAACGGTATTTTGCATAAAAAGTCCTCTTTATTTGTTCATTTGGATTGTTTGCGTTTCTCTTGAAAAAAGCGGCGGATCGGCTCTAAACACTCCTCAGCCAAAACGCCGCCGGTGACCTGCGGTCTGGATTCCAGCGGGAGGGCGGAAAGGTCGATCAAACTGCCATAAGCGCCGGAACGCGGATCCTTTGCGCCGAACACCA
>CAMPBZ010000084.1 GCA_946641795.1 uncultured Clostridia bacterium | reverse complement strand
TTCATGATCTTCGCCGTCAATAGGCCGCCGACCGTGGAAATGGCGAACGCCACAAGCCCCAGCGCAATGATGAGCATGGTTTCCAAGCGCAGAAAGTTTGCTGCAACCGCCGTTGCCCCCACCGAAATGCCGAGAAAAACGGTAACGATATTCATCAGCTCGTTCTGTACGGTTTTGGAAAGCCGCTCGGTCACGCCGCAAACGTTCAAAAGGTTACCGAACATCAAACAGCCGATGAGCACCAGTGCGTCCGGCACAACCAGCCCGACAATAACCGTTACAATGATTGGAAAAATGATCTTTTCCACACGGGAAACCTTCCGCAACGCCGTCATACGGATCCTGCGCTCTTTTTTGGTGGTCAGCAGTTTCATCAGCGGCGGCTGGATCATGGGGATGAGCGCCATATAGGAATACGCCGCAATGGCAATGGCACCAAGCAAATGGGGCGCAAGCGTTTTGGTAACGGTAATGGCCGTAGGGCCGTCAGCACCGCCGATGATGCCGATGGACGCCGCCTCGGTACCCAAAAACTGTCCCGAAAGGAGCGCGCCGCCAAAGGCCACGAACACGCCCAGCTGGGCGCCCGCGCCGATGAGCAGGCTTTTGGGGTTGGAGATAAGCGGAGTAAAATCAGTCATAGCGCCAATGCCGATGAAGATCAGGCAGGGGTAAATACCGGTTTTGACGCCGATATACAGAATATCCAACAGCCCGCCGTGCTGTAAAACTTCGCCATAGTCAATCTGCGTTCCGGCAAACCACAGTTCCGAATGGAAGAGCCCGCCGCCCGGAAGGTTGGTCAACAGCATTCCGATTGCAATGGGCAAAAGCAGGAGCGGCTCAAACTTTTTCCCTATGGCAAGATAAATCAGCACGCCCGCAACCGCAAGCATAATCAGGGTTTTCCACCAGGCTTCCTGGCCGTCAAACAGCCGGGCAATACCGGTGGAGCCCAAAAAGTTTTTGATTGCCTCTATCATAGGTAAAATCCTTTCTTAAAAATTTGCGTTTTTTGAAAAAGGATCGATCAATGATAGGTGACCAGAACGGCGTCGGTGGCAACGGTGGCGCCGGGAGCAACCGCAACGGTATCAATGGTTCCGTCGGCGGGGGCAAGGATCTCGTTTTCCATTTTCATAGCTTCCAGAACGCAAAGGAGCGCGCCTTTTTTCACGCTGTCGCCGGCTTTAACGGCAACTTTGAGAATGTTGCCCGGCATAGGGGCTTTAACTGCGTTGGCACCGGCCGGAACGGTTGCCGCGGGAGCGGCTTTGGGGGCGGCGGGAGCCGCTTTGGGAGCCGCAGGAGCGCTCGTTTCGTTGATTTCCTCTACGCTGACTTCATAAGCAACGCCGTTGACGGTAACGCGATAATTTTTCATTGTATTTACCAAACCTTTCTTATTTTCAATGTTCAAAATTCAATGCAGGCGGCGGAAGGAGACCACGCGAAAACCGGTGGTGTTCCCTTCCTCGGTTCTTGCGGCGGTAATGGCCGCGGTAATGGCGGCACCCAGCGCGCCGTCGTCGGGGGTGTCAGGTTGAAGTTCGACCGTTTCCGCAGGTGCGGAGGGTTCCGCTTGGGTCTGCTTTTTGGCCTTCTTCCTTCCGGCGGCCCAAACGCAAAGGTGGAACAGCTCAATGGCGCCCCAAAGCAAAGCCAGCACGCCGAAAATGGCCGCCATACCCAACAGCGATACCCTGCCCGCCTCGCCGGCGCGTTCGCCGAACGGGCGCGGATCCTGGGTCAATAAGAACAATAACTGCTTCATAAAATCGTCCCCCTGTTAAAGCGGAAGATTGCTGTGCAGGCGCGCCGGGGTGCCGTCGTTCTTTTCCAACAGCATATACACGGCGGCGCAAATGCGCTGGCGAAGCTCGGCCGGATCGATCACATCGTCAATACTGCCGTCGGCGGCCGCCGCCTCGGGCGAGGCGCACTCGGCTTTCCACTTGGCAACCAGAGTTTCGCGCGTGGTGGTTTCGGTAATTTGATTGTTCCAAAGGAAGGCCACGGCGGCGTCGGGCGCCATGGTGCTGATCTCGGCCGCGGGGAGCGCGTAAACCACATCGGCACCCAGGGCCTTGGAGCCCATCAGCGTAAAGGCCGCGCCGTAGGCTTTGCCCACAACGGCGGTAATTTTTGCCGTGGTGGCGTTTGCATAGGTCATTGCCAGTTTGCCAAGCGCGGCGGCAAGGGGGCTGCCCTCCTCCGCGGAGCTGACGGCAACGCCCTCGCTATCGGTCAGGGTGACGACCGGCAGACCGAAGCTATCGCAAAAGCCGATCAAGCGGGCGGCTTTTTTTGCGCCCTCGGCGGTAATGGCGCCGTTGTTGGCAACCATTCCGCAAGGAACGCCGCCAAAGCGCGCCAGGTAAACGCGCATTTCATCAGCATAGCCCGCGCCGATCTCCAAAAGGCTGCCCGCATCGGCAAGCTCGGCAACATCGGCCGAAGAAACCGTGCGATTGACATCATCGGTGCAGTTCCCGGCGGCAACGCCTTCCTCGGCGCTGGCGGGGAGCAGATCGATCAGCGTGCGCAGACTGGCAAACGCCTCGTCCTCGCCGGCAACGGTCAGCGAGGAGAGCCCTTTTTCGCGGGCATAGTCGGCACTGCCTACCTCTTTGCCAACCACGAAGGGCGCGTTGACGTAGAGCTGGGATTTGCCGTTGATCAAAACGGTCAGGTCAAACATTGCGGCGGCGGTGGCGGCAAGACCCGCGCAGGTGCCGCTGATGAGCGCGATTTGCGGGATGGCACCCGAAGCGCGGCTGACCGAGGCAAGCAGTTTGCCGAATGCCGAGAGTGCCGAGGCACCGTCGGCAACATAAGCGCCCGCGCTATCAAACATTCCAACCACCGGCGCGCCGTTTTTGAGGGCGAGCGCGTAAAGGTCGGCGATCTTCTCGGCTTGCAGAGCGTCAAACGCGCCTTTTTGGCGGTCGCTATCCTGCGAGAAGGCGTAAACGAGCCGGCCGTTTACCGCACCGTAGCCGCACACGGCGCCGGTTTGGGCTCCGTCGGGTCTTTTGCGGTAAGCGCCCAGCTCCACAAAGGTTCCGGCGTCAAACAGCCGGGCAATTCTTTGGGAACCAACCGAATTGTTCTTCATACCTAAAAACTCCTTTTTTCCAAAGAATAAAATACTCTCCAAGCGGGAAATTCCGGCAAAAAGCCGAAACTTTCCCACATTATCTTTATTGTATCACGGAATTGAAAAGATGTCAAGAATGAATACAAACAAAGCGGGACTTTTCTTGTAAGAAAAGTCCCGCTGGGGGGTGAAATTCGCTCTAAAAACATTCGGGCAAAGAAAATCAAGTTTGCTTTTTATTTTGTAATATCTCCGTCGGTGCAGTGAACGGTGTAATCGCCGGCGCCGGTGTTCCAGCCGCTCGTTTTGACAACGGCTTCCCACTCGGCCTGCGTACCCGCATAGTTTACGCTCTCCAACAGCACGCAGTCGGCAAAAGCACCGCTCCCGATTTGGGTAACGCTTTTGGGAATGCTGACGCTTGTAAGCTTGACGCACTTGGCAAAGGTCTGCTCCTCGATGGTGGTAACGCCAGCCGGAATTTCAATTTGCGTAAGCGCCGTGCACCAGCCAAACGCGCCGGCACCGATTTCGGTTACGCCCGCCGGAATTTCAACCGTGGTGAGGTGAACGCACTCGTAAAAGGTGCCAACCTCAATTTTGGTAACGCCCGCCGGAATGGATGCGCTTGTAATTCCAGCGCCGGAGAACGCCCGGGTGCCAATGCAGGTCAGCCCTTGCGGCAGGGCGAGAGAACGCAACGATTCGCAACCGTTGAACGCAGAAGAACAAATGACCTTGGTGCTTTCCGGCACGGTGCATTTGGAAATGGAAGGAGCGGCCGCTTTGAGCAATACCAGGTAGGGCTTTTCGGCGTTGCCGAGGTAGGCGGCGTTGCCGTTGCCATTATACTGCAATGCGGTGCAGCCATCGAACGCGTCCATTCCCACCGCGGCAATGCCGTTGGGGATTTGAACCGTTTTCAGGGCGGTGCAACCGGCAAACGCGCGGTTGCCGATGCTTACCACGCCGCTCGGAAGAGCAATGTCGGTAAGCGTAGTGCAATCCTTGAACGCCTCGCGGCCAACGCCGGTAACGGTATCGCCGGCGGGCGAGGTTTCGGGAACGAGGATGTCGGTATCGGTGCATACGCCGAGCCCGGCAAGATAGCAGGTGCCGTTCCCGGTGGAAATATATTGCAGTCCTTCGCTCGGTTTGCGTTGTTCCTGTTCTGGATCGGTCTTCTTTTTGCACGCCGTCAGAGGCAGAGCAACCAGCAAAAGCAGGGCAAGAATGAGGGTAAAATAGCGTTTCATTTTTGTTTCTCCTTTTTTATCTTCCTTTTTTAAAAGCACTTCCCGGTTCTGCTTTGACGGCAGATTCCGATTTTTCCGCAACGGTAGCAAAGCTCGTTTTGACACCGGCCGTTGTTTTGCAGTTCCGTAATATTTTCCACGGTTGTTTTCGCAATGTTATCCAGCGCTTCCTCGGTCAGAAACGCCTGATGCGAGGTGACCAATACGTTTGGCATAGAGATCAGTCTTGCCAACGTATCGTCCTCCAGAATGTGGCCTGAAAAATCCTCGAAGAAAACGTCGCTTTCTTCTTCGTAAACGTCCAGGCACGCGGCGCCGACCTTGCGATCCTTAATGGCTTCCAAAAGCGCCGCGGCATCGATCAAAGCTCCGCGCGAGGTGTTGACCAACACAACGCCGGTTTTCATTTTTGCGATCGTTTCGGCACGCACGGTATGATAGGTTTCCTCGGTCAGAGGGCAATGCAGCGAAATGATATCGCTTTGGGCAAACAGCTCTTCCATGGAAACGTAATCAATTCCGCTTTCTTTTGCGGGAAACTTATCATAGGCAACGACCTTCATACCAAACCCGCGGCAAATATCAATAAATACCCGCCCGATGCGCCCGGTGCCGATCACCCCAACCGTTTTGCCGTGCAGATCAAAGCCGGTCAGACCCGCCAGACTGAAATTAAAATCCTTTGTGCGAATATACGCTTTATGCGTGCGACGCACGATCGTTAAAAGCATTGCCATGGCGTGCTCGGCAACGGCATACGGGGAATACGCCGGCACATGAACAACGTGAATTTTGCCGAACGCCGCGTGAACGTCCACGTTGTTGTATCCGGCACAGCGAAGCGCAAGTACGCGCACGCCGCCGCGATACAATCCGTCGATCACCTCTTCATTAACGGTATCGTTAACGAAGGCGCATACGCCGTCAAACCCATTGGCAAGGCCTACGGTATCCGGGGTGAGCCGCGTTTCAAAAAAGCGGAACTCCACGCCGGCTTCCCCTCCGTATTTTTCAAAAGAAGGCTTATCGTACGGTTTGGTATCGAAAAAAGCGTATTTTAACATGGATTCTCCTTTTCTCGTTTGATTCAATCCAGTACCGGGAGCGTCCAAAGCAGATCTTTGCCGCAGGCGGCAAGCGCTTCGGCGGCTTCCCCATCGTTCATCGGGCGGCTGACAAAGGCAAACCCGCCGTTTTCCG
>CAMPBZ010000083.1 GCA_946641795.1 uncultured Clostridia bacterium | reverse complement strand
AGTTTGTATTTCTTGTTGCCGATTTTTTTCAGAATGGCCGCTTTTTCAAACTCGTCGTAGGCAAAATAGGTGTCGTCGCCAACGGTGATCTCAAACAGCGGAGACTCGGCAATAAAGACCTTGTGCTCTTTGAGCAGAGTGGGAAGCAGACGGTAGAACAGCGTGAGCAGCAGGGTGCGGATTTGGAAGCCGTCCTCATCGGCATCGGTGCAGATGATGATTTTGGACCAGCGCAGATTTTCGGGGTGGAAGGTGTTTTTATCGTCCTTTTTGCGGTGGCGGCCGTCCATTTCCACGCCGCAGCCGATCACCTTCAAAAGATCGACGATGATCTCGTTTTTGAAGATCTTATCGTAATCGCTTTTCAGGCAGTTCAAGGTTTTGCCGCGCACCGGGATGATGGCCTGGAACTCGGCGTCTCTGCCCAGCTTGCAGGAGGTGAGTGCCGAGTCGCCTTCCACAATGTAAAGCTCGGCGCGCGTGGCGTCCTTGGTGCGGCAGTTGACGAATTTTTCCACCCGGCTGGCAGGGTCGGAGGGCTTGCTGCTTTCCAGCAGTTTGCCAACGTCGGTGCGCGTTTTTTCGGCGGCAATGCGCACCCGCATATTGATGAGCACCTGGTTGGCGATCTGGTCGGCGGCCAGCGGATTTTCAATGGCGAAAATTTCAAACTGCTGGCGGATAAACTGGTTCAGCGCGTCGGCAATAAAGACGTTGTTAATGGCCTTTTTGGTCTGGTTTTCGTAGGACGTTTGGGTGGAAAAACTGTTGATAACCAACACCATACAGTCCTGAATGTCCTGGAAGATGATCTTGACGTCGGTCTTTTTGTAAAGGTCTTTCGATTTGCAGTATTTGTCAATGGCGTAGGTAAAGGCCGAGCGCGCCGCCTTGTCGGGCGAGCCGCCGTATTCCAGATAGCTGGAATTGTGGTAGTACTCAATAAACTGCACGGTTTTGGAAAAGCAGAAGGTGACGTCGGCCTTGAACTTGTATTCGGGCTTGTCCTCGCGGTCGCGCCCCTGCGTTTCCAGGTGCCAGGAGACCGGCATGGTAAACGCCGCGTCGCCCACCCGTTCGGCAAGGTAGTCGGCAATGCCGTTGGGGTAAACGAAATCCTTGGTATCAAACCCGCGGCCTTCCTTTTCCACCCGGAGCCGGAAGCACACGCCGGCGTTGACCACCGACTGGCGCTTGATGGTATCCTCGAAATATTCGATGGGAATGTTGATGTCGGTAAAGACCTCAATATCCGGCTTCCAGCGCACAATGGTACCGGTTTTTTTCTCTTTCTTTTCCAGGGGGCGCTCCACCAGCTCGCTGACCGGCTCGCCCTTGCGGAAGTGAATGGAGCGTTCCATTCCGCCGGAGTAGGAGAACACGTCCATATATTCGGAGGCGTACTGCGTTGCGCAGGCGCCCAGACCGTTCAAACCCAGCGCGTACTGGTAGGAGGCGTCGTCACTGTTGTTGGCGTATTTGCCGCCGGCGTAAAGCTCGCAGTAAACCAAAAACCAGTTCCAGTTTTGTTCCTTTTCGTTCCAGCCCAGCGGAACGCCGCGGCCGAAGTCCTCTACCTCAATGCTCTTATCGCGAAAGACCGTGACCTGGATCAGGTCGCCGTGGCCTTCGCGCGCCTCGTCAACGGCGTTGGAGAGGATTTCAAAAAAGGAATGTTCACAGCCTTCCAGCCCGTCCGAACCGAAAATAACGGCCGGGCGCTTCCGCACGCGGTCGGCGCCTTTGAGCGAGGAAATGCTGTTGTCGTTGTACTGTTGCTTTTTGCTTTGCGTTGCCATAGTTGTTCCTTCCTGCATTTTTACAAAGCCCGTTGTTCAGCTTTTTCGGGCGTAGGACTTCCGCCTTTCATTATAGCAAAAAAAACTCGATTTGAAAAGGGGATTTTTTGATTTTTTCGGAAGATTTGAATTTTTTTGGCTCTTTCTCTTGCAACCAAAGCCGGTTTTGCATATAATGGAGAAGGATACTGGCAAAAAGAGAGGTATCCGCAATGCAATCCCGTTTGATTGTTCCGGCGTCCTGCTCGGTGGTCGGGCTGGGCGTTTCCAACCTGCCGCTGGTCAAGTTTCTCTCCGACCGCGGCGGTCGCCCGGTGGTGCGCGACCGAAAAAGCGAGGCAGAGCTCGGCACCGCTGCCGCAGAAGTCCGCGCGCTCGGCGCCGGGCTGATCACCGGCGAAACATATTTGCAAAATTTGAACGAGGCGCTGATCTTCCGCTCGCCGGGAATGCGCCCCGACCTGCCGGAGTTTTGCCGCGCCGCGGCGCGCGGCAGCCGCATTACCACCGAGATCGAATGCTTTTTGGAGCATTCCCCGGCGCTCACGCTGGGCATTACCGGTAGCGACGGCAAAACCACCACGACTACGCTGGCCGGCTTGTTTTTGGAGGCCGGGCAAACGCGCAAAAAGATCGGGCGCGTTTTTGTGGGCGGCAACATTGGCAAACCGCTCTTGCCCGAAATTGATACGATGACCGCCGATGATCTTGCGGTGGTAGAGCTTTCCAGCTTCCAGTTGCAGGGGTGCCGGGCGTCGCCCGACCGCGCGGTCATTACCAATCTTTCGCCCAACCATTTGAACTGGCACACGAATTTTGAAGAATATATTGCCGCAAAAACCGAAATATTCAGGCACGGGCGCTGCAAACTGCTGGCGCTGAACGCCGACAACGAGCCGACCGCCGCGCTTGCCAAAATCGCGCCGGTGCCGGTGGTATGGTTCTCCCGGTTCGGCCGCCCGGCGGGCGCCGAAAAATGCGCTTTCGTGCGGGATGGTGTCGTTTTTTTCGACGACGGCACCGGCGAAACGCCGGTTTTGCCGGTTGCCGAGATCCGTTTGCCGGGCAGCCACAATTTGGAAAATCTTCTTGCCGCCGTCGCCCTCACGTTGGGGTTGGTATCGCCGGCGGACATTGCCGCGGTTGCCAAAACCTTCGGCGGCGTGGCGCACCGGCTCCAAAAGGTGCGCACGGCGGGCGGCGTGACCTATTACAACAGCTCCATTGACTCCACCCCCACGCGCACGCGCGCCGCGCTTTCGGCGCTGGCCGGGCAGGGCGTTCGCCCCATCGTCATTTGCGGGGGTTGCGATAAAAACCTTTCCTACGCCCCGCTGGCCGAGGCGCTGGAAACCTACGCCAAAGCCGCGGTGCTCACCGGGCAAACGGCAAGTGCCATTGCCGGGGAGATTGCCGGGCGCGGCTCCGCGTTCCCGTATTGCATCGAGCCGGATTTTCGCGCCGCCGTGGAAGAGGCGAGAGCGCTTGCAAGGCCGGGCGACGTCGTTCTGCTTTCCCCCGCCTGCGCCAGTTTTGACGCCTTTCGCAATTTTGCCGAGCGCGGCGAAACGTTTTGTAAGATCGTGAACGAATTTTCATAAGAGATAAAAGAAGGAAGTAAAAAAGAGGTATCGCTATGCAGTTTTCAAAAGAACTTACCGCGCTTGCCGCGCAGGCCGAGGCCGCGCTTGCCGGGCGCTTTGCTGAAATTGACGAGGTCGCCTTTGCCAACACGGGCCGGGTAATGGACGCCTTCCGCGCCAACCGGGTTTCGGACGCAATGTTCCAATCCAGCAGCGGCTACGGCTATAACGACAAGGGCAGGGAAACGCTGGACTGCATTTTTGCCGGGCTGATGGGAACCGAGGCGGCTTTTGTGCGGCATACCATTGCCAGCGGAACGCACGCGCTCACCATCGGGCTGTTCGGCCTGCTCCGCCCCGGCGATATTCTCTATTCGGTTGCCGGCAAGCCCTACGATACGCTGGAAGAGGTCATTGGCATTTCGGGCGGGAGCGGCAACGGTTCTCTCGCCGATTTCGGCATTTCCTACCGGATGACCGAGCTGACCGCGGACGGCGATTTCCGCACCGCTGAAATTCTGGAAACCCTGAAAGCCGAGCCGAAGATCAAGGTGGTCTTCATTCAGCGTTCCAAAGGTTACCTCAACCGCAAAACGTTGAGTGTGGAAACCATCGGGAAGCTGATCGCTGCCGTCCGAACGGTCAGGAACGATGTTTTCGTGGTGGTGGACAACTGCTACGGCGAGTTTGTGGAAACGCGCGAGCCCGGCCACGTCGGAGCCGACCTTCTGATCGGTTCGCTCATCAAAAATCCGGGCGGCGGAATGGCCGAGTGCGGCGCCTATCTTGCCGGAACGGCGCGCGCTGTAGAGCTGGCGAGCTACCGGCTCACCTCGGTTGGCGTTGGCACCGAGCAGGGGGCGACCCTCGGGCAGAACAAAGCGCTTTACAAGGGGCTTTTCTACGCGCCGCACACGGTTGCGCAAGCGCTGAAAACCGCCCTGTTTGCCGCCTATGTGTTTGAAAAACTGGGCTACGCCGTGGAGCCGAAATGGGACGAGCCCCGGTACGACATCATCCAAACGGTGCAAACCGGCTCGGCCGAGGGGCTTTGCGCCTTTTGCCGCGGCATTCAGAAGGGGAGCCCGGTGGACGCGTTTGTGACCCCGGAGCCCTGGGATATGCCCGGCTACGCCGACCGCGTGATTATGGCGGCGGGCGGGTTTACGCAGGGGAGTTCGATCGAGCTTTCGGCCGACGGCCCTTTGCGTGCGCCCTTTACGGCCTTTTTCCAGGGCGGGCTGACCTACGAGAGCGGCAAGCTCGGTATTCTTTCCGCGGCCGCGGAAATGCTTACCCTTCAATCATAAGGAGAGATCGGATATGAAATTGCTGAAACGGTGCGCGGGAGTTTTGCTGGCAATTCTTCTTTTGTCGGCAATGCTGGCTTCCTGCGTGAAAAAAGAGAACGACGCGCCCGACGGAATGATGGTAGCCTCGGCCGCCGGCGCCGATTATATGCTCTACGTGCCCACCACCTGGAACCTGAACACCTACTACGGCGTTTCGGGCGCCTACCGCGACGCGACCGCGCAATCGGTCGTCAGCGTTCAAAAATACGCTTCCGGCAATTTTGAAAGCGCCGCGGGCGAAAACCGCAATGCGCTGTATTGGAAAAACGTCCTGCTCCCGCAAATCCAAAGCCGCGCGCTGAACGGGGAGGCGACCCCCTACGCCGCCGACGAAGCCCACGCCGCGCACGCGCTCTATCTGGGCGGCGCTCCGGCCGAATACCGCCACGTCACCGCGCTGGTTTTCACGCGCGAGGGGGAGCGGCAAACATTGCATTTCGTTTGTGCAATCGCCGAGCGGAACGGATGCTTCTACGTGCTTTCCTATTCCGGCACCGAGGAGGCGTACAAGCTCTCCGAGGCGGATCTGGACAAGATTTTAACCGAGTTCACCTTTGCCGATACCCCCTACACCCCCGCCAAAACCTCTTGGACGCCGGCCAAAGTGACCGCGCCGGAGGGAATGCAGGTCGCCTCTTCAGACGAGGTCGCCTACCGCTTTTTTGCCCCTGCCGAGTGGAAGGTGGACGCTTACCAGCGCATTTTTGCGGCGGTGGAGCCGAACGACCGTTCCAATGTCAGTATGGTGGCCTATCTGCCGGCCGAGAGCGGAATGTCGGTGCAGGAGTTCCACCAAATGACGCTGGATCTGATGGCCGAGGTTTCGGGTACGGGCGCCTATGAAGCGGTGGCTGAAAAAGAGGGCACGCTGGGCGGCGTTGCGGCAATGGATTACGAGTTCCGCTATACCGTCGGCGGCGTTGCCTACCACTACCG
>CAMPBZ010000082.1 GCA_946641795.1 uncultured Clostridia bacterium | reverse complement strand
GCGCATGGTGCGCGAGGACGCGACCGACGAGGAAATTATTGAAGCCCTGAAAACCGCCTGCGCCTACGAATTTGTAGAGCCTTTGGAAGACGGTATCAACGGCAAACTCGGCGAGCGCGGTCGGGGCATTTCGGAAGGTCAGGCACAGCGCATTTCCATTGCCCGCGCCATTTTGCGCAGTTCGCCCATTCTGCTTTTGGACGAAGCGACCAGCGCACTCGATGTGGAAACCGAGGAGCGGGTGCTGAAAAACATCATTCAGGCGCACCCCAACAAGGTGATTGTTGTTTCCACGCACCGGCCCAGCGCCCTTAAACTTTGCAGCCGCATTTACCGCATTACGAACGGCGGTATGGAGGAGATCAGCCTGGACGAGGCAAAAGAGCTGATCTGGCGTTATGCCGATCTGCCGCAAAGAGCGCAAAGCGAAGCGCCGCGCGTGGCGCCACCGCCTCAAACGCCGCTTTTGCCGAAGAATGAGGAAAATCTCCTTCCCAAAAATCCAAACGAAGGTTGGTGGAACGAATGAACGAGGAAAAAGCAGTCTCCCAACAATCAAAACTGCCCGAGCCGACACTTTCGGAGTTCTATAACAGCAGGAAAATTTCCAACAATGTAAATGTGGTAAAATTTCTGTTAATGCCGTTTGTCTTTTTTGCGTTGCTCGGCTTTTCCATTGCCGGAACAGTAGGGGATTATATCTCCTCCATCAGCAATTTTGCGGCGCTCGCCTTCTTCATCTTTTGCGGGTTCTTTACCATGGCGCCCGACCACGAACGACGAATGCGGAAGCTCAAACGGGCACTCAAACGCTCCTGGCTGTTTTTCCTGATTTTGTTTGTTGCTTATTTTGCCATCAATGTGATCTATCTGGCCTCGGTCGGGTCTTTGAATTATCTGATCTCCGCCGCCATTTTAAGAAAGCGCACCTTTTTTGACTTTTTTGTTTTGAACGTTTGGCCGCTCCCAATGGGAAACAGCATCTGGTTCATTCAGGCGCTTGCCTATTCCTATTTGATCCTCTTTTTGATCGAAAAACTCAAACTTTCCAAAATCTACATTCCGCTGTTGGCGGTGCTCCTCGTTATAATGCTTTTGAGCGGCGAGTTTGCAAAGCTGGTCGGGTTTCCCTACTTCGGCTACCGGTATATCCCGGGCGGATGGTTGACCAAAGCCCTTCCCTTTATGTTAATCGGTATGCTTTTGCGCCGGGGGATTGATAAACTGGCGCGCATTCCGCGGTTTGTGTATATCATCACCTTTTTTGCCGGCATTGGATGTGCGATTGGCGAACGGCTTTTGCTGGGAAAGCTGGGACGATTTGTTTACTCCGGCAACGCTATTGGATATGCAATCATAGCAATTTCGCTTTGCCTGTTTGCCGTTACTTTGCCGGACATTGGCCGAAGCTTTCTCGGGTCACACGGCGGAAGCTATGCGCGCAGGATGTATGCGCTCTGCCAGCCGGTTTATCTGCTGCTTTGGGTAGTGGTTACCGCAATCAACGAAGAGTATTTGCCAACGCTTGCCGAGTTTGCCAGCGTTATTTGCTTTGCCATTTGCTTTGCGTTGGCGTTTCTGGTCGGTTTGTTCCGGTTCAGAATTGCCGTTCGAAAAGGAGATATTAATATCCAAAAAATGTGAAAAAATTTTTCAATATTTTTTTGAAATGTATCCTTTCGATGCGTATATCGATCCGAACGGATCCGGCGCGTACTACACCAAGGGCGTTTCGTACTGGGAACTCTACGGTAACCAGTAATTTGCAAGCCATAAAAAAATCGGCAAGGTTTTCCTTGCCGATTTTTTTATTTTCCCCGTCCGATTGCCCTTGCAATCCGCCGCGCGATATGGTATAATGATAGGAAAGCGATGAAAAACGAGGTGTAACCAATGAAACTACGCTATGAATTTGCCATTATGGATATGGGCGGAGAGTTTGCCGCCGTTCCGGTGGGAGAAGATGCAAACAAATTCCATGGAATGCTCAAACTCAACGCCGTTTCCGCCGATATTCTGGAACAACTCAAAGAGGATACCACCCCAATGAAGATCCACCTGCACCTCAAAGAAAAATATGCCGATTCCACCGACGAGGAAATTGCCGAGGTGCTGGTCAAGTTTTTGAACCAACTGAACCACGAGGGACTTTTGGAGAAGATTGCCGAAAATGAACGAAAAATATTCATCTTTTGAAAAAGAGCTTGAAGAAAGCGGCAAACTGATTTATACAAACGTTGGTATCAGTATGCTCCCGTTCCTTCGCGAAAACCGCGACGTGATGGTGATTGAAAAACGCACCGGAACGCCGAAAAAGCTGCAAGCGGTCCTCTTTCGCCGCGATGGCGTGGAAGGGCGCGGAAAATACGTTGTCCACCGCATTTTGAAGGTGCGCAAAAACGGCGACTGCTTTATTGCCGGTGACCACGACTATGCCGGCGAAATGGTCAAGCCCGAACAAATCCTCGGCGTTCTGACAAGCGTTGTGCGCGACGGAAAACCGGTCAAATTCGGCGGTTTCCGGTATTGGTGCTACCTGCACCTTTGGTGCGCGCCCTATCATTTTCGTTTCTTTATTCTGCGCGTCGGGCGCGGGATCAAAGCCTTCTTTCGCGCCGTGCGGCACAAGCTGACCGGCAAATAAACCATTCGGAGTTTTTTATGACCTTTACTGTTTCGCTTGCGGGAATTTCGATTGAAATTCAAAGCCTTTACAACGACGTGTACGAGCTTTGCCGGGACTATTTGACCGGGCAAAGCCCGGATTTTTGCGTTGCCGTTGCGCAAGCGGATATTGACTTTGAGCGAGAGAAATCGGCGTCCGAGGCCAAGCACGAGGGAAGACCGGCGGTTGATTTTTCAAACGGCTATTTGGAAACGCTTGCCGTTTACCGCAAGATTGCCGAAAAAATGCTGGAATACGACGCTTTTTTAATGCACGGCGCGGTGGTTGCGCTGGATGGAAAAGCCTACCTGTTTACCGCGCCCTCCGGGCTCGGAAAGACGACGCACACGCGCTTTTGGCTGCAAAAATACCCGGAAGCGTTCATCCTGAACGGCGATAAACCGCTCCTTCGCATGGTACAGGGTCAGTTTTTTGCCTGCGGAACCCCCTGGGCGGGCAAAGAGGGGCAAAACAAAAACGCAATGCTGCCGCTCGGCGCCGTTTGCGCCCTTTTTCGCGGCAAGGAGAACCATATCGAGCGCATCCCCTTTGACAAAGTCTTCCCGCTCGTTATTGGGCAAACCTACCGTCCGGGCGATGCGGCACAAATGAAGAAAACGCTGGAACTCATCGGCGCGCTTGGCAAATGCACCCGGTTTTATGCCATGGCGTGCAATTTAGACCCCGACGCGGCGCGCGTGGCAAAGGAAGGAATGACCAAGGATGAATAACACCGAACTTGCTCTTTGCGAGCTGATCAAAGCTTCCCTGTTCGGCCTTGCACCGACCTTTCCCGAAGCCGTTGACTGGAACGAAGTCCTACAAGAAGCGCAGGCACAAACGGTAGTGCCGCTGGTTGCCGGCGCGGTGCCCACGGAAGCGGCAGAAGGTTGGAAAAACGCCGCCGACCAGAGCAAAGCCCATTTTATGCGCGCGCTTTACGAGCAAACGAAATTGTGCGTGCTCCTCAACAGCGCAAAAATTCCGTTTGTGATCCTCAAAGGCACGGCGGCGGCAATGTATTATCCTATTCCCTGCAACCGCACAATGGGGGATGTGGATATTCTGGTGGGCGACGGATTTTTTGACGCCGCGTTTTCCCTGCTCCAGAAAAACGGATACCAGTTTGAAACGGATTACGGCGACGGCAGGGACTATACCTTCTCAAAAGGCGGCGTGCTTTTTGAACTGCACCGCAAATACAGCGACGAAGGGCACAACATTGAGCCGCTCTTGCAGGACGGCATTCGGCAAGCAGAAACGCCGAACCTTTATGGAAACGCCTTCCCCGCGCTTCCGAAAGCGATGAACGGGCTGGTTCTGCTGGATCATATCCGCCACCACCTCTTTGGTGGTTTAGGGTTGCGGCAAATTCTTGATTTTATGATGTTCGTTTTCTCCGAGCCGGACGATGCAAAATTTGAAAACGAATATCTACCCCTTTTTGAGGCGAACGGATTGGGCACGCTTGCAAAGACGATTGCAAAGATGGGCAAACAATATTTCGGCCTGCCCGGCGCCGCGTGGTGCGAAACCGCGGACGACAAAACCTGCACGGAACTTTTGGAAACGGTGTTTGCCGGCGGCAATTTCGGCAGGAAGAACCCCTACGAATACCGCCCGATGGAAAGCTTTACAATGGAAGTGAAAAAGCAAGGCTTTTTCAAGACTTTACAAAGGGCCGGCGTTGCCAACTGCAAAGCTTTTCAAAAGCACAAATGGCTGCGGCCCTTTGCCTGGCTTTATCAATTGTTCCGGCTCCTCGGCCGCGGAATAGTGGCATTATTCCGGGGGAAAAAGCTTACCAAAGACCTCTCCTCCGGCAAAGAAAAAGCCGATTTTTACAAACGCCTGGGGATTGAATAAAGTATTGGATACATTGAAGAAGCCGGCATCTATTTCCCCGGCACTTCATCTTCTTACGAAGCCTACATTTACGACGGTAATTTTTACACCAAAGGCGTTACCTATAAGGAAAGCATTGGCCAGTAATTCTACTGTTGCAAATAGAAAACCGACCGGATTTCTTTTTGGAATCCGGTCGGTTTCATTCACCGAGGCGCTATAAAAACAGCAAAAGACCGGGCACCGCATTTGCGGTGCCCGGTCTTTTGAAACCTTAGAGAAAGGATCCGGCAAAAAAACGGTTTCCCAAAAACGCCCCAAGGGCGGCAGGCCATTCGGCCTGCCGCCCTTGGGGTGTACTTTTTTGTTTCGCTTTTTTAGCGTTTTTGCTTTGCGGTCTTATTCTTTCTCGGTGTTGAGGAGCTTGTAGAGACCGGCTGCGCAAGCTGCGCCAACCAGCGGAGCTACGATGAACATCCAAACCTGAGCCAAAGCAGTGGTGGTTCCGTTGTAAATGAGAGCGGAGAGAGCCGTTGCAAGGCTGCGGGCAGGGTTGACCGAAGTGCCGGTCAGGTTGATACCGATCAGGTGAACGAGCGTCAGGGTCAGGCCAATGATGAGGCCGGCCTTTTTGCTGGTGCCTGCTTTTTCATCGGTCACGTTCAGAATGACGTACACGAAGATGCAGGTCAGAACGATCTCGGTGATGAGAGCGGCAATGATACCACCGGCATTCATAGTGCCGCCGACAACAGCGTTGCAAGCGTCACCGGGGATCTTAACGTCTGCCATTTTGAACAGGCCGAACACGAGGACCGCGCCTGCAAATCCGCCGGCGATCTGGCTGATAACATAAACGCAGAAGTCAATCAGGCTCATGCGCTTGGTCAGCAGACAACCAAGGGAAACGGCGGGGTTGATGTGGCAACCGCTGACCCGACCGATGGAATATGCCATTGCAACAATGACAAGACCAAAGGTCAGCGAGGTGGCGACAAGGCTGCCGCCGGTTGCACCCGCTACGCCGCAAGCGGCGAAAACGAGTACGAATGTGCCGATGCACTCGGCAAGTGCTTTTTTGAGCATGGTGTTCATTTTTTCTTTCCTCCAAGAAAAATTTTTTATCATTGCCGTTCCCATTGATGCTCCAATGGGAACGGTAATTTATGATGTTGTGTTGTCAGCGATTTTATA
>CAMPBZ010000081.1 GCA_946641795.1 uncultured Clostridia bacterium | reverse complement strand
GATACCGTAACCTACGGTACACCCGCCAAGGCCGAGACGGCACAGTACACCTACACCTTCAACGCATGGTCTCCCGCCATCACCACGGTAACCGGTGATGCCACCTACACGGCAACCTTTACCGAAACGGTGAAGCAACACACGGTCACCTACGTATATAATAATGTAGAAATCGGTTCCGAGACGGTGGCGCACAACGGGCAACTTGCCAATCTGCCCGCCGCGCCCGATCTGCCGGATCAGACCCACCAGTGGGAGCTCCGCTACTACGTTTTCGGCACGCAGATCAATCCTGCAACCTACCATGTGACCGGTGACACCACCGTTACGCTGGTTTACGTAGATGTTACCCCGCAGCCCACTTACTACACCGTTACCTACAAGTACGAGGGCGACACGCTCGGCAGCGAGGAAGTTCTTGCAAACGGACACCTTGCCAACCTGCCCGCCGCTCCCGCCCTGCCCGACCAGACCCACGATTGGGAGCTGTGCTACTACGTTGGCAGCACCCAGATCGACCCCGCCACCTATCTGGTCAAACGCAATGTAACGGTTACGTTGAAGTACATTGACGTAACGCCGCCTCCGGTAGGCGAAACCATTAACGTTCTGATTTGGAACGGCGAGGCTTACCTGCCGCGCCAGATCCACGTTGCGGAAGGAACCACGATGGCGGAACTGGCCGACCTGCTGCCCGAATGGGTTGGCATGGCCGATCTGGTCAACAACGGCGCTTCCTACACCCCGCACTTCTACTACATTGGTGCGGGCGGCAGAATTGATCCGGCCAACGAGATTTCCGGCGATCTGCTTGCCGAAACGGTTGGCACCTGCATTGCCATCTACTCCCCCGACTACCTGCAAGCGGCGGCCGGCGAGGACGAACCCCTGTTTGTTGAGCTGACGACCGACGCGACAGGCAACTGGACAGCAACCCTTTGGGAAGCCGCCGTTCTGGATGAGGGCGGAAACCTGACCTTTGTTGCCGACGCCGAGAACCCCAACGCGTTCGCCTTTACGCTGGATACCGAAGCCGCCGACTTTGCCGGCGCAAACAGCCTGACCGTTCAGTACAACGACGGCGCGAAGATTGAAATTTCCGGCGCTCTGATGGAAACGCTGAAACAAGCGGGCAACGAGAAGATGCGCTTCTCCATCCGTCCGATCGAAGGCCGCGAGTTTGACTCCGCCGACACCGCAAACGTCCTGTTCGTAAAAGCTCCCGCAAGAGAGGTTTACGAAATGGATCTGCTGGTGCACATCAGCGACAACAACCCGAACGGCGAAAAACTTGCTGATCTGCAAGGCGGCCTGGCCGTAACCATTCAAACGGCAATCGTCCGCGTTCTGCAAACCACCGAAACCCGCCGCACTGGCGCCTACATTCTGGAAGGCAACAAAGCGCTCCCGATCGACCTGAACGTGACCGTTTCGCCTGCCGACGGCACCATTACCATTCGCCCGCCGCACTTTACCGAAATTGCCATTGTAAACGAATACCGCTTTGCCGCGGCGTTTACCGGCTCGGTAGAGGAAGGCATCTTCACCGTTGGCGAAAAAGCGGTTGAGGAAAGCGGCTTCGTTCCCGAAGGCGCTACGCTGAAAACCGTGACCCCTGAGCTTTTGGAGGCCGACCGCGCCGACTACGAGATTACCGGCATGACCGACGGTGAGCACGATTACACCATCGGCAACGATATTACAATGCCGTCTCGCGCGCTGACCGTTACGGTCGTCACCGAGCCCATCGTCAAGATCGTGATCGTCCAGATCAACGAGGATACCTACGAGGTTCCGGAGGGCACCGTTATCCCCTTCGAAATTACCGTCAACCCCGACGAAAAGCTGACCGTTCTTCCCGAAGGCGCAACCCTTCAGGAAACCATTGAAAATCCGGACGGCTCGGTGACCTACGTTTACACCGTGGTCGCAAAGCCCGGTATGCCGCGCATCAACTACCGCGTGGAAAAGGCCAAGAAGAACGTGTACTACATTACCAACGGTGTGATTGGTGAGAAACAGGAAGGCGTAGAGTACGATAACGGTACCGAATACTTTGACGGTATCTACTATATGGAAATCGGCCATACGAGCGCCAAGAAGATGTCGTTGTGGTGGCTGTGGCTCCTGTTGGCAATCGCGGCGATCATTGCATTCATTGCCATTTCCTACAACCTGATTAAGAAGTACGGCTGGGGTCCCAACCTCTTCACAAAGATCATCGTAGGCATTGTCAAGGGCGTGTTTATGATCTCGCTGGGCGCCTACAACGTGGTTACCGGAAAAGCGTTCCGCAAAAAGCAGTAAAACAAAATAAACACCCAAAAAAACGGGGCAAATAACCGCCCCGAAACGAAAAAGCCGCCCCGTGCGGCGTTCGGGGAACCCGACCGTCGGGTTCCCCGATTTTCGGAAACTTTATTCTCCCCGGGAGGGCGTTTGCTATGATCTATTCCGAAACTTTCGGCGTTCGCTGGCACGAAACCGACCTGAACCGTTTGGGCCGGCCCTCGGCGCTGTTGGCCATCTTGCAGGAAACGGCAAACCACCAGCTGCACGCGGCGAATATGGATTTGGATACCCTGCGCGACGAAAAGCGCGTGGGCTTTATTCTTTCTCGCATTGCCGCAAAGGTTTATTCGCCGCTTCGCGCCTACGAAACCGTTGTCGCGCAAACCTGGGTTTGCCCCAGCCGCGGCCTGAACTTTGAGCGGTGCTTCCGCATTCTGCGCGGGGGCGAGCCGGTGGCCGAAAGCTGGTCTTCCTGGGGGCTTTTATCGCTGGACGAGCGCAAGCTCCTCCCCGTGGACGCGCTGGATTTCCCGGTCACGCCCGAGGAAAAGCTGCTTCCCTCCGGCATTCCGCTGCGCTTCCGCACTCCGCCGGCGTCGGAAATGGAGCCGGTGGGCAAGCGCGCCATCCGCTATTCCGATCTGGATTATAACGGCCACATGAACAACACCAAATACCCCGATATGCTTGCCGATTTTCTGCCCGACCCCACCCGCGTTTGGGTCAACGGTTTTTCGCTCTCCTTTTTGCAGGAGGCAAAATTCGGCGGCGAGCTTTCCATCTACCGCGCTCCCTGGCAATCGCCCGCGGGCGAGGGCGGCTTCCTCTTCCGCACCGTGGATGAAGAAGGAAACACCTGTTTGGAGGCGCTTTTAACCGTTTCCCCCTTGTAATTTTGTTGATTTTCCGCCCGCGAGCGGATAGAAATGTGAGGATTTTTTCATGCGTATTCTTGCCATTGGCGACGTTGTAGGCGACCGCGCCGTAGCCTATCTGGAAGAGCATCTTGACCGCGTGCGGCAGGAGCAAAAGGTCAATTTTGTGGTCGCAAACGCCGAAAACGCCGCCGAGATCCGCGGGTTGAACGCGCGCCAGGCCGCGCGCCTGTTTGCCGCCGGGGTGGACGCCATTACCCTGGGCAACCACGCCTTCGGTCAGCGCGATCTGTACGAGGTGCTGGACTCCGACCGCCGGATCGTCCGCCCTGCCAATTTTCCGCCCCAGGCGCCGGGTATGGGCTATACCATTCTGCCCTTCGACGGCGGCAAAATTCTGGTAATGAACGTTTGCGGCCGCGCTTTTATGGAGGCCTACGCCGACCCGTTCGTTGCCGTGGAGAACATCCTGCGCCGCGAGGCGGGAAACTACGACCTCTCGCTTTTGGACGTTCACGCCGAAGCTACCAGCGAAAAACTGGCGCTCGCCCGCCGCTTTGACGGCCGCATCAATATCATCTTCGGTACGCATACCCACGTCCCCACCGCCGATGAACAACTCCTGCCCAAAGGCACCGCCTACCAAACCGATATCGGTATGTCCGGCCCCGTGGAAGGCGTTCTCGGCGTTACCACCGAGGCCGTCTTGGAGCGCTTTACCTCGCTCCTGCCGACCCGCTTTACCACCGCACCCGGCGAGATCCGCGTTAACGCTACCCTCTTTGCCCCCAACACCATCCCTCAAAGGATTGTGTTTTAGGGGTAAGGCCGCGAGGGGGAGGAAACTTTTTTGCAAAAAAGTTTCCTCCCCCTCGCGCTCCTCCTCTTTCAAAAAACTCCAACCACAGGTTGGGAGTTTTTGAAAGCGGTTTTATACTCTGCTCCGGGTGGGGCTTTATTTTTTTCGGCATTAGAACGCCATTTCTACAAATCCCGAATTGGCTCCCGGCACTGCCGGGCCCCGGGCGGAGCTTTATTTTTTTGGCGATATAAAATCACTTCTGCAAACCAAGATTTGGCACCCCGCACTGCGGGGCCGGGCGGGGCTTTATTTTTTCGGTGTTACGTGGCCGGTTTTGTAAACCCGATTTGGCTCCCGGCACTGCCGGGCTCCGAATGGAGCTTTTTTTCGGCATTAGAACGCCATTTCTACAAATCCCGAATTGGCCCCCCGCTCTGCGGGGCGGCACTGCCGGGCTCCGGGTGGAGCTTTATTTTTTTGGCGATATAAAATCACTTCTGCAAACCAAAGAATTGGAAGCCGCCTTGGCGGCCCCGCACTGCGGGGCCGGGCGCGCCAACCCGCCGAAAGGCGGGTTTAGAGAAAAAAGAGCGCCGCGAAAATCGCGGCGCTCTTTTTCGTTGCTGTGATGCAGTGCATCACAGCTGGCGCGGCCGGGAAAAGCTTTTCTCTTTCGACGATACAAACCCATTTTCAGTTTTTGGATCAGAAAAAACGGTTTTGCTTTTTTGAAGGAGGCGTTTATTTTACCAATAAAATGATCCAATAAATCAAGCCGTAAAGGCCGCCGGCGAGAACGCCGTACAAAAGCACAGGGCCGGCAACGGTAAAAATTTTTGCGCCAACGCCAAGCACCAGCCCTTCGGCGCGGCTATCCACGGCGGGCGACGCCACCGCGTTGGCAAACCCGGTAATGGGCACCAGCGTTCCCGCGCCAAATCGCTTTGCCAGCCGGTCGAACACGCCGATCCCGGTGAGCAGAACGGCGGCAAAAATCAGAATGACCGAAACGGTGAGCGCCGTTGTCTCCTCGTCCAGCCCGACCACCCGCAAAAACAGTTCGCGCAAGAGTTGCGCCAGGGTGCAAATCACGCCGCCTCCCAAAAAGGCGAACAGGCAGTTTTTGGCCGTTTTGCTTGCCGGCGCGTGGGCTTTGACCAGTTTTTCGTATCGTTTTGCTTCCATTGGTTTGGTTCCTCTCTCTCCTCGGTTTTTTGTATTAGTTTTCCTGCTCCGGGCGCCCGTTATGTACGTAAAGCTTGACATTTTTCCGGCTTTGTGCTAAAATAGGCTTGAAAGAAACACAAAAAAAGGAGGGCTTTTCCCGATGACCTGGGATGAATTTTTGGAAACCGCGCGCGCCGTTGGCAACGCCGCCGCCGAAAAGATCGGCAAAGCGACCGAGAACGCCGCCACACAAATTAAAATTGCAAACGCCGAGGCAAAGTTGAAAGCCGCGTACACCGAGTTCGGCAAATCTGCCTACCGTCATTTTACCGCCGACGCCTCCGAACCTTCCGACCCGCAAATTCTGGCCGAACAGGTCAAAAAAATCGCCCTGCTCCAAGCCGAAGTTGAAAAATTAAAATCCGGCAGTACCAGAAGCCAATCCGGAAAGTAAGCCAAACCGCCCGGCAGTGCGGCCGGGCAATCCCGGTTCCAATTCTTGGGCTCGCAGAACCGATTTCATAACGCCAAAAAAATAAAGCCTCACCCGGAGCAGAAAATAAAACCCCTTTCAAAAACCTCAAACCATTGGTTGAGGTTTTTGAAAAGGG
>CAMPBZ010000080.1 GCA_946641795.1 uncultured Clostridia bacterium | reverse complement strand
CGTTCAGGTTGGTCAGAATGGCGGCAAGATCGCCTTGCTTTTCAATTGCCGGGCCGGAGGTTACGCGAATGTTGACCCCCATTTCGGCGGCAATAATGTTGGAAAGGGTGGTTTTACCCAATCCGGGAGGGCCGTAAAGCAGGACGTGATCCAGCGGTTCGCCGCGCTTTTTGGCCGCCTCAATATAAACTTTCAAGTTTTCCTTGACCTTTGTTTGCCCGATATATTCGTCCAGGTGTTTGGGGCGAAGGGAATAGTCAACGTCCGAATCCTCCGGGGTAAAGCCGGTGCTCACAATCCGGTTTTCAAAGTCAAACTCGGTGCTTTCAATATCCATTTTTCTTTAACCCCTTTCCGTCAAGTTCCCGGGCGCATCAGCTTTTTGAGCGCCAGGCGGATCATTTCCTGCAATTCCATCGTTGTATCCAAATCTTTCAGCGCCGCCATCGCCTCGGAGCGGGAATACCCCAAAACCACCAGGGCGTCGATCGCCTCGGAAACCGCCGAGCGCGCCGCGGTTCTGCCGCCGGGAAGTGTGCCGGAAGCAACCGTTCCAAAGTCGCCCTCGGTTTCCTTCATCAGCTTGTCTTTCAGCTCCAAAATCACGCGCGCCGCCGTCTTGGGGCCAATCCCGTTGGCAACGGCAATTGCCTTTTTATCCTCGGTGCAAACGGCAATGGCAAATTTTTCGGGCGTCATAGCCGAAAGAATGGAAATGGCCGCCTTGGGGCCGACGCCGGAAACGGTGATGAGCAATTTGAAGGTCGCCAACTCGGTTTGGGTGGCAAAGCCGAACAGCTCTACGTCGTCCTCGCGGACGGCAAGATGCGTATAAAGCTTTACCGTAGGCGCTTCGCCGCCGGAACGGGCGGAAATGGCCTGGTAGGTGGTTGTGCTGATAGTAAGTTTGTAGCCAACGCCGCCGCAGTCAATTACGGCAACCCCGGTTTCCAGATAGGCAAGTTTTCCGCAAAGATAATAAAACATATCGCCGCTCCCGTCGTTTCAAAAAATGAATGGTTTTTATTGGTCGCTATCCGCAGGAAAGGTCTTTTTAATGGCTTTTTCCAACTTGATCCTGTCCAGCGTCATATCTCTCCCGCAGGTCTCGCAAACAATGCGGACGTCGGAGCCGACGCGCAAGACCCGGAAGGTATCGCCGCCGCAGGGGTGGGGCTTTCGCAACTGCAAACGGTCGTTCAAATGGATCGGTTTGATTTGCATTTTTCTCGTCCCCCGTGCGCTTTTTCTTAATTATAGCATAAAAACGGAGCGCTGTAAACCGAAAATTTGTATTTTTTACAGGATTTTTGCAAAAAATGGAAAGATTTCGTTTGACTTATTCTATTATTTGTGATATAATGTTCAATGGAAAGATATTGATTGAAAGGGGAACGCAATGCGGATTTTGGGAATTGACCCCGGACTTGCCATTGTCGGTTGGGGCGTAATTGAATATCAGAACGCCAAAATCCTGCCGGTTGCGTACGGCGCTATTCGCACGCCGAAGGATACCCCCACCGAGGATCGGCTCGCAATGATCTACGAGGGAATGAAGCAGTTGATTGAGCGCTATCATCCCGACGAAATGTCGATCGAGGAGCTGTTCTTTACCAACAACATTACCACCGGCATTCGCGTTGCCGAGGCGCGCGGCATCTGTCTGCTTGCCGCAAAGCAGGCAAATCTCCCCTTGCAGGAATATACGCCAATGCAAATCAAGCAGGCGGTTGTCGGCTACGGAAAGGCCGAAAAAATGCAGGTCATTGCAATGGTAACTTCGCTTTTGGGGCTGAAAGAGCCGCCCAAGCCAGACGATACCGCCGACGCGCTTGCCATTGCCATTTGCCATGCGCACAGCGGCGCTTCGCGCCTGGCCCCCTACTTTAACAAACGACTTTAAAGGCAGGACGTTGATATGTTTACCACCGATCAATGGAAAGATTATGAGCTTTTGGATACCTCGGACGGCGAGCGGCTGGAACGCTGGGGAAAGCTGATTTTAATTCGCCCCGATCCGCAGATCATCTGGAAAGAAACGGCAAAACACCCGCTTTGGAAAAAGGCCGACGGCATTTATCGCCGTTCCAGCACCGGCGGCGGGAAATGGGTCAAAAACGACCTGCCGGAATTCTGGAATATCTCCTACGGCAAACTGCGCTTTGTCCTGCGCCCAATGGGCTTTAAGCATACCGGACTGTTTCCGGAGCAGGCGGCAAACTGGGATTGGTTTTCGGAGCTGATCCGCCGCGCGGGTCGCCCGATCAAAGTTTTAAACCTGTTTGCCTATACCGGCGGCGCAACGGTCGCCGCGGCCGCGGCAGGCGCCTCGGTCGTCCACGTGGACGCCGCAAAGGGAATGGTGGCGCAGGCAAAGGAAAACGCCGCGCTCTCCGGCCTTGCCGAAGCACCCATCCGCTACATTGTTGACGATTGCAAAAAATTTGTGGAGCGCGAGATCCGGCGCGGCAACAAATACGACGGGATCATTATGGACCCGCCTTCCTACGGTCGCGGCCCCGGCGGCGAAGTCTGGAAGCTGGAAGAAAGCATTGACGAGCTGATCGCGCTGACGGCGCAGCTCCTTTCGGATGCGCCGCTCTTCTTCTTGATCAACTCTTATACCACCGGGCTTTCGCCTATGACCATGCAATATCTTTTGGAACTGAAAGTTCGTTCCCGCTTTGGCGGAAGGATCGAGGCCGGGGAGCTTGGCCTGCGCGTTACGCAAACCGGGGCATATCTCCCTTGCGGCGCGGCGACCCGTTGGAGCGCCGAATGACCGCTTGAAGCAAACACAGAAAGGAATTTTCCAAATTGGCAGAACCGTTTATTCACGCGGAAAATCTCGCGTTTACCTATAAAGGCTCGGGTGGAGCCGACGATATTCCGGCGCTGAACGGGATTACGCTGGATATTCAAAAAGGGGAATTTGTTGCCATTCTCGGCCACAACGGCTCGGGCAAATCCACCTTTGCAAAGCTCCTCAACCTGATCTTGGAGCCGACGGGCGGCACGCTCTCGGTTGCCGGATTTGACCTTTCCAAAGGCGACCTTTCGGAGGACGATCTGATCGCCCTGCGCCGCCGGGTGGGAATGGTATTCCAAAACCCGGATAACCAGCTGGTTGCCACCATTGTGGAGGACGACGTTGCCTTCGGGCCGGAGAACCTGGGCGTTCCGATGCCGGAACTGCGGGAGCGTGTGGACGAGGCGCTCGCGGCGGTTGGAATGAGCGAGTTTTCCCAGCGGGAGCCCCACCACCTTTCGGGCGGGCAAAAACAGCGCGTTGCCATTGCCGGCATTCTTGCAATGAAGCCGGAATGCGTGGTATTTGACGAGGCGACCGCTATGCTGGATCCCGTAGGGCGCAAAGAGGTGCTGGATACCATTCGCCGCCTGAACCGGGAAGACGGGATGACGGTGATCCACATTACCCACTATATGAACGAAGCGGCGCTTGCCGACCGGATCGTCGTCCTCAACGACGGCGCCATCCTGATGCAGGGAACGCCGGATGAAGTTTTTTCCCGGCGGAACGAACTGCGCGCCGTCGGGCTGGAAGTTCCGCAATGCGCCGAGTTGATCCATCGCCTGCGCGAAGCCGGCATCCCGGTCAGCGGCCAATCCGTTTCCTCGCTGGAAGGGTGCGCCGAGCAGATCCTCAAATGCTTTGCAAAGGAGGGTCGGGACAATGGATAAAATCGTATTGGAGCAGGTCAGCTATGTTTACGGCGCCGGAACGCCGTTTGAAAAAAAGGCGCTGGATAACGTTTCGCTCGCCATTCAGGCCAACTGCATTACCGGCGTGATCGGCCATACCGGCTCCGGAAAATCTACAATGATGATGCTCCTCAACGGGCTTTCCGCGCCCACTTCGGGCAAGGTTTATTTGGATGGGCTGGATATCAACGCCTCCTTCAAAGAACTCCTTCCGGAATGGCTGAAATTGCCGGAATATGCAAATATGCGCAAAAGTACCGCAAAAAAGGCCATTAAAACCGAGCTTGCCAAGCGCAAAAAATCGCTTTGTTTCCGCGTGGGGCTGGTTATGCAGTACCCCGAATATCAGCTGTTTGAGGAAACCGTTTATAAGGATATTGCCTACGGCCCGAAGAATATGGGGCTTTCGGCCGAGGAGATCAAGGAACGCGTTTACGAGGCCATCCGGTTCAGCGGACTGGATGAAGCGATCCTGCAAAAATCCCCGTTTGATCTTTCCGGCGGGCAAAAGCGCCGGGTCGCCATTGCGGGGGTAATCGCAATGCGCCCGGAAGTGCTCGTCCTTGACGAACCCGCCGCAGGCCTGGATCCGCGCGGCAGAGAACAGATTTTTGAGGAAGTTTGCCGTTACCAGAAGGCAACCGGTTCCACCGTGATCATGGTCAGCCACAGCATGGAGGATATGGCCGAATACTGCCGGAATATGATTGTACTTGCAAACGGCAAAGTGGTGGCAAACGGAAGCTGTCAAGAGGTGTTTTCCAACGTTTCTATGCTGGAAGAGACCGGCCTGGATATTCCGCAAATCACCCAGCTGACCCGCCTTTTGCAAGCGCGCGGGCTGGCGTTGCCCGGCGACATTTACACGGTTGACCGTGCCGTTGCCGTTTTGAAAGACCTTTACCGAACCGAAAAAGGAAACGATTGATGAAAAGCATTGCATTCGGACAATATTATCCCGCCGATTCGCCCATCCACAGGATGGACCCGCGCGCAAAGGTCATTTTGACCATTCTTTACATCGTTTGCACATTCCTTTGCAAGAACGTGCTTGCGTTTGCGGCGCTGCTCCTTTCGGCCATTCTGCTGGACCTGTTGAGTAAGATCCCCCTGCGGATGATCCTGCGCTCTTTGCGCCCGCTCATCGTTATTCTTACCTTCACGTCGTTGATCAACGTGTTTATGACAAAGGGCGAGCACTTGCTAACGCCAAACTGGCAAATTCCGTTCTGGGGCGGGCATATCTGGCACATTCAAATTTACGAAGAAGGGCTTTGGAACGCGCTTTTTATGATCCTGCGCATTGTGGTATTGCTGATTGGAACTTCCATTCTGCTTTCCTATACTACAACTCCCATTGCGCTGACCGACGCGCTGGAACGGCTGATGAAGCCGCTCAAACTCATCCGCGTCCCGGTACACGACATTGCAATGATGACCACCATCGCCCTGCGGTTTATCCCAACGCTGATGGAGGAAACCCAGCGCATTATGAACGCGCAGAAAGCCCGCGGCGCCGATTTTACAAGCGGAGGACTGATCCGGCGGGCAAAATCGCTTTTGCCGGTGTTGATCCCGCTGTTGGTTTCCGCGTTTAACCGCGCTTACGAGCTTGCCGCCGCAATGGAATGCCGCTGTTACCACGGCGGAAAAGGAAAAACGAAAATGAAGATCCTGCATTTGCGCTTCGGCGATGTTCTTGCCGTTCTGCTGGTAATCGCTTTTGGCGCAGGGATCGTATTTCTCAACCGCTACGGATTTTATTACACAATGAAATAACCGGGGCAACTCTTTCAAAGGAAGCTTTTTATGAAACTTTTGATTTATCTTGCCTATGTCGGAACAAAATACTGTGGGTATCAGGTGCAAACCAACGCTCCCAGCATTCAGGAGGCGCTCAACCGTGCAACCGAGGCGCTCTTCGGCCACCCCTGCGATATTGTGGGGTGCAGCCGTACCGACAGCGGCGTTCACGCACACCAATTCTGCGCCACCGTTGCAAAGCGGGGAACGGATGATCTTGCCACCGACCTTGCGCCGGAGCGGATCCCGCAGGCGCTTTGCGCGCATTTGCCCG
>CAMPBZ010000079.1 GCA_946641795.1 uncultured Clostridia bacterium | reverse complement strand
GTGGCTCAATGGCAGAGCAGCTGATTTGTAATCAGCAGGTTGTTGGTTCGACTCCGATCACCAGCTCCAAAGAGCCTGCGCTTTCGTGGGCTCTTGAATATGGGAGATTTCCCGAGTGGCCAAAGGGGGCAGACTGTAAATCTGTTGCTTTTCAGCTTCGGTGGTCCGAATCCACCATCTCCCACCACAAAAAGGGCGCCGCAATCGCGGCGCCCTTTTTGTGTGGGAGATATTGGACGTGGATTCGGACAGCCCGGCGCATCGCGTATGCGGCGCAAAAAAGATGCCGGTGGCATCTTTTTTAGGGCGAGGACTTATAAGTTGTTCGCACGAGTGAACCGACCGGGCAGAAAATGCGGCCCCACAAAAAGCTGCCGCAATCGCGGCGCCCTTTTTGTGTGGGAGATATTGGACGGTGGATTCGGACAGCCCGGCGCATCGCGTAACATTTCCATTTTTTACTTGCACAACGCACCGCTTTGTGCTATACTGAAAACGAAAAATAGGACGAAAAAGAAAGGATTTCCCTATGCATTTCGGCTTTTCCTATATCGGGTTGATTTTTTTGGTTCTTTTGTTTGTTCCCAATTTGATTTGGGCGCGGCATTTGCCGAAAGATTATAAAAAATACGCCAAAAACGAGAACAAGGTGTTGCTCGTGTTCGAGCGGATCGGCGAGGTGGCGGTCAGCTGCCTGGTTTTGATCTTTTCGGATTTTAACCCGCAGGGCTTCGATTTCCGGCTCCTTTGGCTCGTCGGGGCGGCGGTTGCAATGCTCCTTTACGAGATTTACTGGATCCGCTATTTCAAAAGCGAAAAGACGATGGCGGACTTTTACCGCTCGCTGTTGAACATCCCGGTGGCGGGCGCGACCTTGCCGGTGGCCGCCGCCTTGCTGATTGCAAGTTACGGGCAAAATCCGTTCCTGTTCGGCGCCGGCGTCGTTTTGGGCATCGGGCATATCGGCATTCATCTCGGACACAAGCGGGAGATTGAAAAAGCGGGCGCCGTGCCGGTGCTGGAAACCGAGCGGCTGCACCTTCGCGTTGCGCTTCGCGAGGAGATGGTGCAGTTTATTGCCGGTCAGACCGATGAAATTATGATTGCCGCCTACCGCGAAATGCTGCAAGGGGCGATCGACCACCCGGAGCAATGGAACTGGTACGCGATTTGGATGATTGAAGAAAAAAGCGGCGCGCACGTTGGGGATTTGTGTTTCAAAGGGCTGAACCCGGACGGCTCGGTAGAGATCGGCTACGGCATTTTGGAAACCTTTTGCGGGCGCGGCTATGCGACCGAGGCCGTCCGCGCGGCGGTGGAATGGGCGTTCCGGCAACCCGGCGTTGCCCGCGTGGAAGCCGAAACCGAGCCGAAAAATCTGGCCTCGCAGCGCGTGCTTGCAAAATGCGGCTTTTTGCCCACCGGAACGGTTGGCGAGGAAGGCCCCCGCTTTGTGCGGCACCCTTGACCGAAAGTTTTTTTGCAAAAACGGCAAAACCTATTTACAATTTCTCCCAAAGTGTGTATAATAAGTATGAATAACTTTATATAAGGGGGTATTATGACGCTTTTAATTCTTGCCGCCGGGCTCGGCTCGCGCTACGGCGGGCTCAAACAGCTGGATCCGATGACCGACGCCGGCAATTTTATCATCGATTTTTCGGTTTACGACGCCATTCGCGCCGGGTTTGACCGCGTGGTGTTTTTGATCAAGCGGGAGAACGAACAGGCCTTCCGCGAAACCATCGGCCGCCGCATTGAAAAGAAGATCCGCGTAGAGTACGCCTTCCAGGATTTGGACAATCTTCCCGCGGGGCTTACCCTTCCCGCCGGGCGCGTCAAGCCCTGGGGCACCGGCCACGCCGTCTATTGTGCCGCCGGAACCATTGGCAATGACCCCTTTGCCGTGATCAACGCCGACGATTTTTACGGTGCCGACACCTTCCGCCATCTTGCCGCCCATCTTTCGGGCAACGGAATGGTCGGAAAGCCCGCGCACCATTGTATGGTCGGCTTCCGGCTGGGCAACACGCTCACCGAGAACGGTACCGTTTCGCGCGGGGAATGCGAAGTGGAAAACGGAATGCTCCTCCGCGTAACCGAGCGCACGAAAATTGAAAAGCGCGAAACCACCGCCGCCTATCTGACCGAGGCGGGCGATTGGAAGGAACTGCCCTTCTCCACTATTGTTTCCATGAACTGCTGGGGCTTTACCCCTGCGCTGTTTGACGAGCTGGAAGCCGGGTTCCGCGCCTTTTGGCAGGCAAACGCCGCCGACCTTTCCAAATGCGAATACTATCTGCCCACCGCCGTTCAGGAACAGAAGGACAAAGGGCTTTGCGACGTTCGCGTTTACCCCACATCCTCCAAATGGCTGGGCGTGACCTACCCCCAGGATAAGCCGGGCGTAAAGGCGGCCATTGCCGAATTGATTGCCGCCGGGGAATATCCGGCCGATCTCTGGGCTTAAAAATTGTAAATCAACAAGAAAGAGGTGCACATCGTATGTCTATTCTGATTACCGGCGGCGCCGGCTATATCGGCTCCCACACCGCAGTTGAATTTTTGAACGCCGGCTACGATATTGTTGTTGCCGACAACTTTTGCAATTCCTCGCCCAAGGCGCTGGATCGCGTTCGCGAGATTACGGGCAAAGATTTTCCCGTTTACCGCGTAGATCTTTGCGATAAGGACGCCTTCCGCAAGGTGTTTGCCGAAAACCCCGATCTGGACTCGGTGATCCATTTTGCCGGGCTGAAAGCCGTTGGCGAGTCGGTGGCGCAGCCCGAACGCTACTACCGCAACAACCTTTTGAGCACCCTCAACCTGATCGCCCTGATGAGCGAATACTACGTCAAGCGCATCGTCTTCTCCTCCTCGGCCACCGTTTACGGTAACCCCGCCTCGGTGCCCATCCGCGAGGATTTCCCGCTTTCAACCACCAACCCCTACGGCGAAACCAAGCTGATGATTGAGCGCATTCTCAAAGACGTATGGAACTCAGATAAAACCTGGAGCGTTTCCATTTTGCGCTATTTCAACCCCATCGGCGCGCACAAGAGCGGGCTGATCGGCGAGAACCCGCGCGGCATTCCCAACAACCTGCTCCCCTACATTGCCAAAGTGGGCGCGGGACAGCTCCCCTACCTTTCGGTCTTTGGCAACGACTACAACACGCCCGACGGCACCGGCGTTCGCGACTACATTCACGTGGTTGACCTCGCCCGCGCGCACCTCAAAGCGCTGGAACGCGCCAAAGTGGTGACCGGAACCGAGTACTACAACATCGGCACCGGCGTGGGCTACTCGGTGCTGGACATCATCCGCGCTTACGAAAAGGCCTCCGGGTTAAAGATCAATTATCAAATCGTGGATCGCCGTCCCGGCGACATTGACGCCTGCTATGCAGACCCGACCAAGGCCGCCGAAATGCTGGGCTGGCACGCCGAATACAACCTGGACGATATGTGCCGCGATCTTGCCAACTGGCAAAAGAAAAATCCCAACGGCTACGGCGACTGATTTTTATTTGCAGAAAGGATGCAAACAATGATTACCAAACAGGAATTCGGCACTCTGGAAACCACCGGAGAAAAAATTTTTAACTACACCCTGAAAAACCGCAACGGAATGTCGGTCACCATTTCCGAGTTCGGCGGTGCGGTCGTATCCATCCGCGTACCCGATAAATTCGGCCGTTTTGCCGACGTTGCCGGCGGATATGATTCGCTGCGCGACTACGTTCTGGCCGACGGCTACCTCGGCGCGCTGGTGGGCAGAACCGCCAACCGCATTGCCAACGGCAAATTCACGCTGGACGGCAAGGAATACACCCTGTACTGCAACAACGGCAAAAATTCGCTCCACGGCGGCAAGGTGGGCTACTCCTACCGCGTTTGGAACGTGCGCCCGGTGGAAGGCGAGGAGCCCAAGCTGGTTTTGACCCTCCATTCGCCCGACGGCGAAGAGGGCTACCCCGGCAACCTGGACGTTACCGTTACCTATGCCCTGCTCTCCAACAACGCGCTCTCCATTCATTACGAGGCGGTAACCGACAAGCGCACCCCCGTATGCCTGACCAACCACACCTACTTCAACCTGGGCGGCTATGCCTCCGGCCCGATCTACGACCACGTTTTGCAGATCAACGCCGACACCTTCCTGCCCACCGATGAAACGCAAATCCCCACCGGCGTTTTCCACCCGGTGGAAGGCACGCCTTTCGATTTCCGCGAGCCGAAGCGCATCGGCCAGGATATCAACGCCGACGACCCCGACCTGAAACTTGCCGGCGGCTACGACCATTGTTACTGCTTTACCGGCGGCGCCACCAAAGCGCCCGAATGCCGCATAATGGTCTATGAGCCCAACACCGGCCGCACGATGACCGTTTATACCGACCAGCCCGCCGTACAGTTTTATTCCGGCAACTATATGGATTGCCCCGAATTCCCGCAAAAGGGCGGGTTCCCGCGCGCCAAGCAAACGGCCTTCTGCCTGGAAGCGCAAACCCTGCCCGATAGCGTCAACCACCCCGAGTTCGGCGATACCATCCTCAACCCGGGCGAGACCTACACCCAAACCACCATTTATCAGTTTTCCATTATGCAATAAAACAAAAGCCCTTTGAAAAAAGGGCTTTTCGCGTTATATTTTGCCCCCACGGCAGAAAGGCTGGAACTTTTCTTTGGAACTTTCTTCCCGTCAAAAACACATTCGCAATTTCTCCATCATCGCCCATATCGACCATGGGAAATCCACCCTTGCCGACCGCCTTCTGGAGCTGACGCAAACGGTGCAGAAGCGGGATATGGAGGATCAACTCCTCGACAATATGGATCTAGAACGCGAGCGCGGCATTACCATCAAGGCCCGCGCCGTCCGCCTGAACTACACCGCCAAGGATGGCGAGGAATACGTATTCAACCTGATCGATACCCCCGGCCATGTGGACTTTAACTATGAAGTTTCGCGCTCCCTCAACGCTTGTGAGGGTGCGCTTTTGGTGGTGGACGCCACCCAGGGGATCGAGGCGCAAACGCTTGCCAACGCCTACCTTGCCGTGGACGCCAACCTGGAAATTGTGCCCGTCATCAACAAAATTGACCTCCCAAGCGCCGACATTGCGCGCTGCCGCGGGGAAATTGAGGATATTATCGGCATTCCCGCAGAGGATTGCCCCGCCGTTTCGGCCAAAACCGGGCAAAACGTGCCGGACGTGCTGGAAGCCGTTGTGCGCGATATTCCTGCGCCGAAAGGCGACGAAAACGCCCCTCTGAAAGCGCTGATTTTCGATTCCTACTACGACAGCTATCTCGGCGTGGTGGTCAACCTTCGCGTAGTGGACGGAAGTCTTCGCGCGGGCGACCGCATTCGCCTTTGGAGCACCGGCGCCGAATTTGACGTTGTGGAAGTTGGCACCATGGAGCCGTTCGGGCTTTCCAAAAGCGCTTCCCTTTCCGCGGGTGAAGTCGGCTACCTGACCGCCTCCATCAAAAGTGTGGGCGACACGCGCGTGGGCGACACGGTCACGCTTGCCGCCGCCCCCTGCGACGCGCCCCTGCCCGGCTTTAAGGCCGTTCAGCCAATGGTGTACGCCGGCATTTATCCCGCCGACGGCGCCCGCTACGGAGATTTGCGCGACGCCCTGGAAAAACTCCGCCTGAACGATGCCTCGCTGGTGTTTGAGCCCGAAACATCGGTGGCGCTCGGCTTTGGCTTCCGCTGCGGCTTTTTGGGGCTTTTGCATATGGAAATTATTGAAGAGCGGTTGGAGCGCGAGTTCAACCTCGACCTGATC
>CAMPBZ010000078.1 GCA_946641795.1 uncultured Clostridia bacterium | reverse complement strand
CTCGCCCAAATCCTTGCCCGCCAGTTGCTCGCAAAGGTCAACTCCGGTCAATAGCCCCGAAACGGTGACCGTTTCGCCGAAGAAGTGATTGATGATTTTATAAACGTGAACCGTCAGCCCCGGAACGCGCGCCGCAAGCCGCTCCGCCATACTCGCAATTTGCTCGTAGGCGGCAACGCCGGTGGCAATGGAAACGCTGCGCGGCGGCTGGTAGCCGGAAAGCAGGTCTTGCAGGTCTTCCATTTCAAAATCGAACTCGGCGGCAAGAGACGTCAGCATTCCAACGCCGTTTTCCAGCTGGGAATAGTCCTCGTAATACGCCTCGCCGGGCAACGGAAGCCCGGCTTTGAGGTAAAGCTCGTCCGCGCAGTAAAACAGGCGGGTGCCGTATTTTTGCAGGCACTCCTCGCCAAACGCGTTGACCTGCCGGATCACCTTTGCGGCCTCCTCCCGGTCAAATAGTTCCAGCGGATAGAGCCGCTCGCGAAACTTGGTAACGCCTACGGGAACGATGGCGCAAGAGCGAAGCGCGGGATAGAGCGCGGCAAGATCGCGCATGGAGCGATCCAGCTCGGCGCCGTCGTTCAGCCCCTTGCAAAGCACGATTTGCGTGCAGAGCGCCAGACCTGCGTCGGCAAACTTTTTTAAATAGGCAAGCACCGCTCCGGCGCGCTTGTTGCCCATCATTTTTACCCGCAGTTCGGGATTGGTGGTGTGCACCGAGATATTGATGGGGGAAATGTGCATTTTGATCAACCGCTCCACGTCGCGGTCGGTCAGGTTGGTCAGGGTAACGTAGTTCCCGTGCAAAAAGGAGAGCCGGTCGTCGTCATCCTTAAAGTAGAGCGTTTTGCGCATACCGGGGGGCAGTTGATCCACAAAGCAGAACACGCATTTATTGGCGCAGCTGTGCTTTTGATCCATCAGCGGCGTGGCAAATTCCAGACCGATGTCGTCGTACTCTCCCTTGCGGAAGCGCAGCTCGTAGGGCGTTTTGTTGCGCTCCATTCCCAGGGTGATTTCGGTATCGGTCAGGTAAAAACGGTAATCCAGCACATCGCGGATGGCGTTGCCGTTGACCGAGACCAACACGTCGCCCGGAGCAATTCCCTGCGCCTCGGCAATGCTGCCGGCGTGCACCGATTCCACTCGAACCATTCCGTTTTTCCCCCTTCCCCGAAAAAAGTTGCGGAAGGCTGCCGCGTTCCAAAGCGGAAGGCGACAGCCCCGGTTGCATCAGATAAAGTCCTCGATGGTCGCTTCTTCGTCCACGTCGATCTCGCGGCGGTGCGATTCCGGCTTTGCGGCGCGCTCCTCGTTCCGGTTGAGAACGCCGTTGATGCGGCTGTTGGCAACCGCGGCGTCATCATCGTCAAACATCTGATCCACCACAACGCGGCGGCGTGCGCGGCGTTCGGGCTCGTAAGCGAGCAGAATGCCTGCCGTCAATCCGGCAACGGCGCCCAAAAGCATTCCAACGCCGGCGTGCTGGTCTTCTTTTTTACGCGAAAGGTATGCCACCATCGGAACGACCGACGCGGTAATCAGCGCGCCCCCTGCAATGGCAAACAGCAATTTTTCGTTCTTCTTTTTCATTCGCCCTTTTCCGCCTTTCTTATTTCTTTCCCTCTTGCGCGGAGATCATTTTGAGATATGCGTTGATAAAGCCGTCCAGGTCGCCGTCCATAACGCCCTGCACGTTGCCGGTCTCGTAGCCGGTGCGGGTATCCTTGACCAGCGTATATGGCATAAACACGTAGGAACGGATTTGCGCCCCCCACTCGATGTTGGTTTTGTTGCCCTGAATTTCCTCAATGGTGTCCAGCCGCTCGCGCAGTTTGATTTCCATCAGTTTGGCTTTGAGCATATGGAGCGCGGTCTCCTTGTTTTGCAGCTGCGAGCGCTCGGTCTGGCAACCCACCACAATGCCCGTGGGCTTGTGAACGATGCGAATGGCCGAGTCGGTTTTGTTGATGTGCTGACCGCCGGCGCCGCTGGAACGGTGGGCGGTAATTTCCAGATCTTCCTCGCGCAGAACAACCTTATCCACGTCCTCAAACTCCGGCATGACCTCAATGGAGGCAAAGGAAGTCTGGCGGCGGCCGTTTGCGTCAAACGGAGAAACGCGCACCAGGCGGTGAACGCCGTTTTCGCTTTTGAGGTAGCCGTAAGCGTTGCGCCCCTCTACCATAATGGTGGCGCTTTTAATGCCGGCGCCGTCACCGTCCAGCCAGTCGGTCAGGCGAACGGTAAAGCCGCTTTTTTCGGCCCAGCGCGTAATCATCCGGTAAAGCATTTGCGCCCAGTCCTGCGCCTCGGTGCCGCCGGCGCCGGGGTGGAAGGAAACAATGGCGTTGCTCTTATCGTACTCGCCGGAAAGCAAAACCTCAATGCGGCGGTGCTCCTCCTCGGCGGCAATGGCGGCAAGCTCGCTTTGCACTTCCTCCACAAAACTTTCGTCGTTTTCCTCAATAGCCATTTCGCAAAGGGCAAGCGCGTCCTCCAAGCGGTCGCAAAGCTTTTCGTATCCCCCGATCTTATCCTGCGCCTGCTTGATGATTTGCAGGGTTTTGGAGGAGGTTTCGGTGCTGTTCCAAAAAGCGGGGTCCAGCGTTTGCGCTTCCAAGTCCTTCAATTCGGCGCGCGTTTCCTCAATGCGCAACGATTTGCCCAGTTCGACAAGATCGGCGCGCATGGCCGTTAATTTTCGTTTGGCTTCTTCCAATGCAACGATCAACTGAATACCTCCGGCGCCCGCGGCGCACAATTTTTATTGTTTATCTAAAATAGTATATCACAAAATCGGGGTTCTGACAAGTCAAAACCCGCATTTTTTCCCATTTTGTGCAGAAAAAACCTTTCCGCTTTTTATTTTAACAGATGAAGGCGCAATTGTCAAGCCGTTCCCGGTGGAACCGGCGGCAAAATTTGTCATATCCTGTTGGTGTGGCGCACGGAAAAAACTTCCTTTTCCAAAATGCGCGCCGCCCGCTTATTCCCTTTTTTGGTTGGGAATAATAGGGGTACCGCAACCGAAATTTCATAAAAGAAAGGTTTGGAACAAAAAATGACGCCTACTTCCATTCGCCGCGGCGATATTTACTACGCAGATTTAAGCCCCGTAGTGGGCTCCGAACAGGGCGGACTGCGCCCGGTGCTGATCATTCAAAACGACATTGGCAACCGTTACAGCCCCACGGTGATTGCCGCGGCAATCACCTCGCGCCTTTCCAAAACGCACCTGCCCACCCACATTGATATTTACGCCGAGCAGGTGGGGCTGGCGAAAAATTCGGTGATCCTGCTGGAACAGGTACGCACGCTGGACAAACGCCGCCTGCGCGACAAAATGGGACACCTGGACCCCGGAACGATGAACGAGGTGGACGCCGCCATTGCCATTAGTTTCGGGCTTGGCGACGCACAGGCCGACGCCGCGGCGCGCGCACGCCTGCGCGAAGCGCACACCCGCTTTGCCGCCTCGGTTGGCGAGAGAGGGCCGGAACGCCTGCCCGGAATTTCCTGATTACAAGATTTTTTGCAAAAACTATTGACAAACGGCCGCTATCGTGCTAAAATGTTACCAAATTGAATGAAAAACGATGACGAAGCTGGTGCTTGTCAATGCGCTTTCAGAGACCCGGTGGCTGGTGTGAACCGGGAACGCGGACTGGTAACCGATCTCTTCCGAGTTGGAAATGCGAACCGGCGCGGGGCTCCCCGCCGCAGTAGTGTTTCCCGTGACTGCCGCGTGAGCGCATACGGGCTGTTTGGCCTTGAGGGATAGCATTTTTGCTATAATTTGAGTGGTACCGCGAGTGAGTTTTCACCCGTCTCAAAGCAAGGAGACGGGTGTATTTTTTTGCCCGCAAAATGCCGAAAAGGAAAGGAAGCAAAAACAATGGCAACTGTGGCAAGCGAAAAGCTGAATGAAATTGCCGGCCGTATCCGGGAAATGCGCGAAATTGCCGGATTGAGCGAGACCGAAATGGCGCAAAAAACCGAGGTAACGGTGGAGGAATACCGGCTTTATGAGGCCGGAAAACTGGATTTTCCCTTCACTTTTATCCACAAATGCGCGCTTGCGTTCGGCGTTGGCATTACCGACCTTTTGGAAGGCCAAAGCGCGCGCTTGCAATCCTATACCGTTACCCGCCGCGGCCAGGGGCAGGAAACGGCGCGCGAGCCGGGCATTGAAATTCAAAACCTTGCCCCAATGTTCCGCAAAAAGATTGCCGAGCCCTACTGGGTGCGCTATACGTACAGCGAGGAACTGCAACACAAGCCCATTCACCTGACCAAGCACTCCGGCCAGGAATTTGACTTTGTGATGAGCGGTAAGCTGAAAGTGCAGATCGGCCAGAACGTGGAGCTTTTGGGCGAGGGCGACAGCATTTACTACAACAGTTCTACCCCGCACGGAATGATTGCCGTGGACGGGCAGGATTGCCTGTTTGTTGCCGTGGTGCTCCCCGGCGAGGATCAATCCGAGGACACCATTCGCGAAACGCTGATCACCGGTCGTTCGGGCAACCGTTCGCTGCTTTGCGAGCAGTTTATTCAATGCACCGAGAACGAAAACGGCCTTGTCCGCGCCATCGACTTTCACAACGACGACAAGTTCAACTTTGCCTTTGATATTGTGGACGCGCTGGCCAAAAAATCGCCCGATAAGCTCGCCCTGCTGCACATCTCGCGCGACAAGGTGGAGCGCCGCTTCTCCTTTAACGATATCAAACGCGCCTCGGCGCAATGCGCAAACTATTTCAAGGCTTTGGGCATTCGCAAGGGCGACCGCGTGATGCTCGTGCTCAAACGGCACTACCAGTTCTGGTTTGCCGTGCTGGGGCTCCACAAGCTGGGCGCCATTGTCATTCCGGCAACCAACCAGCTCCAATCGCACGATTTTGAATACCGCTTCAATGCCGCCGGCGTTTCGGCCATTCTCTGCACGGCCGATGGCGATACGGCGCACCAAGTGGACATTGCCGCGGCCACCTGCCCGGTTCTGCGCACCAAGATCTTGGTGGGCGGCGAGCGCGAAGGCTGGCGCAACTTTGACGCCGAGTATTCGCTTTACAGCACCCATTTCTACCGCACCGAGGAAACGCCCTGCGGCAATGACCCGATGCTGATGTTCTTTACCTCCGGCACCACCGGCTACCCCAAAATTGCAACCCATTCCTACCGCTATCCGCTCGGCCATTACATTACCGCAAAATACTGGCACGGCGTCAGCGATGACGGCCTGCACTTTACCATTTCGGATACCGGCTGGGGCAAGGCGCTTTGGGGCAAGCTTTACGGCCAGTGGCTCTGCGAAGGCGCCGTGTTTGCCTACGACTTTGACCGCTTTGACGCCGCCGATATTCTGCCAATGTTTGCGAAATACCAAATCACCACCTTCTGCGCGCCGCCTACAATGCTGCGAATGATGATCAAGCAGGATATTTCGCAGTACGATTTTTCTTCCGTCCGCCGGATGACCACCGCGGGCGAGGCGCTCAACCCGGAGGTTTATCGCCAGTTTGAGCAGGCCACCGGCTTGCAGATTATGGAGGGCTTTGGTCAAACCGAAACCACCCTTTCCATTGCCAACCTGATGGGCGACAGCCACAAGCTGGGCTCGATGGGCAAGCCCTCGCCGCTGTTTGATGTGACCCTTCTTGACCCCGACGGTAACCCCGTGCCCGACGGCGAGGTGGGCGAGATCGTGATTTCCACCGAACGCCGGGTTCCGCCCGGATTGTTCCTGGGCTACTACAATGACCCCGAAAAAACCGCCGAGGTCTGGCACGACGGCTATTACCACACCGGCGACA
>CAMPBZ010000077.1 GCA_946641795.1 uncultured Clostridia bacterium | reverse complement strand
ACGGTGTCACCAATGCGGATTACGGGTACTTCGCTTTTCAATTGCTCGTTTGTAAGTGCTTCAATCTGATTCATGATGAGCCTCCTTCAAATCAGGTGTTCATGCGAGCATGCAGCGGACCACCCTCAAAATGGCGCAAAATTTGCGCAACGCGTATATTATAGCATAACGATTTGCTTTTTGCAATACTTTTTTTAATTTTTTTTGAAAAAAACTATTTTCTTTTCATTTTGGCAACCGCGGCCTGCAAAACCGGAATGGCGGCTTCGGCCACCAGCCCGGATAACGGCTCCCCTTTTTCCAGCCGTTCGCGCACGAGCGTGGAGCTGATCGCCTCGGTTCCGGGCGCGGCGGGGATCAACTCGGTAAAAAAGCGCGGGTTGTGCGCGCGGTTCCATTCGTCCTGCCCGCGTTCATAGGCAAGGTCTGTATCGTTGCGGTAGCCTTTGCAAACCGCGTCGGCCTGCAAACGGTCAAACAGATCCACCAAAAGCCCGTCGTCGGCAATAACGGTTGCATTCGGCAAGTCGGCAAGCGTCAACCCGGCAATTTGGCAACGGGTATCGCTTTCCAAAAACGGCGTTTTGGCAAAGTTGGTCATTACGGCAACGTACACGGTTTCGTAGCGTTTGCAAACCGCCTCGATCAGCGCGCGGTGCCCCAGCGTCATCGGGTCGAAACTGCCCGGCACAATGGCAATTTTTCTGCTTCTTTCGCTCATTTTTCGCCCTCCTCCCGGTATTCCAGCAAGGTCAGGTGGGCAACGCCGTGCTTTTTGACGGTGCGAACGGCAAAGGCCGCCGCAAGCCCGTCCTCTCCGCCGAAAACGTCCTCCGGGGCGCCGGTCTCGCAAAGCAGGAGCGCGCCCGGCAGCAGCATATTTTGCTTGCAGAGGAGCGCGAGCGCTTTCGGCACCAGGCCGAGCGCATAGGGCGGGTCCAGAAAGACGAGGTCAAACTTCCGGGCGGCGTTTTGCCGCAGGAACGCAAGCGCGTCGCCCGCGTACACAAAGGCGCGCTCCTGCAATTTGGTCTTTTGCAGGTTGGCGCGGATTGCTTCAACCGCCGCCTTGGAAGCGTCGGCAAAAGCGGCAGACTGCGCGCTGCGGCTCAATGCCTCGATCCCCAGCTGGCCGGAGCCGGCAAACAGATCCAGCACGCGCCTGCCCTCCACCTCAAACTGGATCATGGAAAACAGCGCTTCCTTGGCGCGCTCGGAGGTCGGGCGGGTGGTTTCCCCTTCCGGCGTTTGCAATCGGATCCCCTTGGCCGAGCCCGTAATGACGCGCATCATATTGTATCGTCCTCCGATTTGTGATAATAGCGGTAAACCGCCTCGGCGTCCCTTTTGGCAAGCCCTTTGATACCGCAAAGCGTAGCCAGATCCGCCTTTTTCACCGCCGCAAGCCCGCCGAGAGCGGCAAGAATTTTTTTGGCTTTCGCGTCGCCGATGCCGGGTATTTTTGTCAGCACCGAGTGGGAAACGGTGGAGCGTTTTGCCTGCTCCATCATCCGCAGCGTATAGCGGTGGATCTCTTCCTGAATGCGGTAGATCAGCGTGTAGAGCTCCCGCTCGCGCGCAATGCTGATCTCCTCATTCTCGGTGCAAAGCGCGCGCGTTTTGTGGTAGTCGTCCTTGACCATGCCGAAAACCGGAATGCGCTCCAAACCGAGCGCACAAAGCTTTTGGCGAATGACCGAAACGTGTCCGCGCCCGCCGTCCAGAAGAATGAGATCAGGCTCCTCGGCAAACGACCCGGAAGGATCGGACAGGTGCGAAAAGCGGCGCTCAATCGCCTCGGACATCGAAGCGTAGTCATCGGTCGTCCCGACAACGCCCTTGATGCGGAAGGCGCGATAATCGGCCTTGGAAAAGCCGCCGTTTTTATAAACGATCATCCCGGCGGTCAGGTGCTCGGCGCCAATGTTGGAAATATCGTAGGCCTCGATGCGTTGCGGATAAACTTCCAGCCGCAAAAGCTCGGCAAGCCGGGCCAGCGTTCCCTCCTGCTTTTCGGCGTCCAGCCGGTAGCGTTTGGCGCGCTCGGCGGCGTTGCTTTTTACCAGCTCGCAAAGCGTGCGGAGCGGCCCGCGCTCGGGTGTGTGAACGTCAACTTTCCGTCCGGCAAGCTGGGAAAGGCTTGCGGCAAGCAGGGCTTGATCCTCCGCGTCCATCTCAAAGCCGAGCAGTACGCGCGGCGGAAGATAGGCGCGCGCCCGGTAATGCTCGGTCAAAAAAGCGGTCAGGTCCTCGGGAATTTCGTCGGCACCAAAGAGGAAATCGGAAGAATCCTGCACCACGCCGCCGCGGATATAAAAGACCGAAATGCAGGTGCAAAAATCGTCTGTCCAAAGGGCAAACACGTCCTGCTCGGCCTCGGGCGAGGCAACCACGCTCTGCTTTTCGCGAATGGCGGCAAGCGCGCGAATGGTATCGCGGCATTTTGCGGCGGCCTCATAGCGTTCGGCCTCGGCGTCGGCCCGCATCTGCTCTTCCAGCCGGGCGCGTACTGCGTCGCTCTTGCCGTTCAGAATGTCCAACGCAAAGGAAACGGCGGTGCGGTGTTCCTCGGCGCTCACGCGGCCGGTGCAAAGCCCGGCGCACTTCCCCATTTCGTAATAAATGCAGGGGCGCCCTTTGCCGATCTCCTGCGGGAATTTGCGCCGGCAGGTTGGCAGGCGGAGCGTTTTGGAAAGCGTTTCAATTATGGAATACGCGACCGAAGCGCCGGAGAACGGCCCGAAATATTTTGCCCGGTCGGCGTCCCGCTTGCGGGTAAAAACCAGGCGCGGGTATTCCTCGGCCGTAACCTTGATATAGGGGTAGGACTTTGCGTCCTTCAACAGAATGTTGTACTTGGGTTTGTACTGCTTGATCAGCGTATTTTCCAGCGTCAGGGCTTCCATTTCGTTGGTGCAAAGATAGTAATCAAAATCAAAAACGGAGGAGACCATTCGCGCGGTTTTGATATTCTTTTCGCTGTTTTGAAAATATTGGGAAACGCGGTTTTTCAGCTTGCGCGATTTGCCTACGTAAATCACCTTTCCGCTCTTCTCCCGCATCAGATAAACGCCGGGAACGAGCGGCAATGTGTTTGCCTTTTCCAGCAAACGGGCGCGATCCTTTTCGGATAACGGCATCAGGCTCCTCCTTTCTTTGAAAAAAAGCGGCGTGCGATCCGGGAGAACGGTTTGGGTCAGTCTCCGGCGCACGCCGTCATTTCAATTTCTCAACGCTCCGGCATCAAAGATCCACAAATCCGCCGTTGATCAGCTCGATCATACCCTCCAAGGCTTCCTCTTCGCCTACGCCGTCCGCCGTCAGGGTAATGGTCATTCCCTGGGCAATGCCGAGCGAAAGAACGCCGAGCAAACTTTTGGCATTGATCTTCCGGTCGCCGTTTTCCACCAGAATGGCGCAGGGATAGCGATTTGCCTTTTGCACAAAGAAGGTTGCGGGTCTTGCGTGGAGCCCGCTGGAATTTGTGATGGTTACTTCGCGTGAGATCATGGTAAAAGCTCCTGTTCAATCGTTTTTTCTTGGTCAAACGCAGAAAATTCGATAATTTATCATTAGTATTATAGCAAAAAAATTCTACTATTTCAATAGTCAATCTGACCTATTTTTAAGCGCGAAAAGCGAATTTTTCGTGCAAAACGCAAGAAAACGGTGAAAAAGGGCGCCAAAAGCCGCTTTCAAGCCGAAAGAACCGTTAAATCAAGCGTTGCCCGGAGCGAATACAGGCGCAGTTTTTGCCCGACGAGAACCGCCGTTCCGTCCTCGCGAAAAAGGATTTGGCCGGACCTTCTGCCGGAAACCGAAAGGGTCAGGTACACGTCTTCCGCCGTTCCTTCCGGAAAGGTTGCGCGCAGTTCCCGCCCTTCCTGGTAAAAAACGGCCTGGTGCGGGGTGCGGCGAATTGCCTGCACACTGCCGAAAACGGCTCCGGTTTCGGTTCTTACCGTTTCCCCGGCCAAAAGGCAGTCGGCGGTTTCCGCATCTACGCCCTCCCAAAGCACTTCCACCGAAAAAGCCGCTGTCGGTTCCCCGGCCTCCGCCTGCAAAGCGCCAAAGCGCCGGGCAACGCCCACCACCATGCAAATGGCCAACAGCAACAGGCAAAAATCAAAAATGCGTTTTTTCGCGTTCTTATTCTCCATCTTCCGTCACCTCTTCCAAACGAATAAGCGAAACGCCCGAAACGAGCGCCCCGCCAATGCGGAACGTCCCCTTGCCGCCGGCGGACACCCGAACGTCGCCCACGCGGTAGTCCTCGCCCTTCTCGGCAACCATCCGAACGGTCAGCTCGGTTTCAGTCAACCCTTCAACAGTCTCATAAACCGGCACTCCGTCCCGCAAAAACATCGTTTCAGAGGGGCGCGAAGCAACGCCGGTCACCCGGCCGAAGAAAATGGTGCCATTCTCGTTGCGCACCTCGTCGCCAATCGCAAAATCGACCGTTTTTGCACTTGCCGGCAGGCGCAAAAGGCATTCCAGCTCCACCTGCGGCGCCACCGTTTTGCTGTATTTCCAAAAGCCGAAGGCACCAAACGCCGCAAGCGCGGCAACCAGGGTCAAAATGCACCAATCAAACAGGCCGAGCGGCCTTTTTTCACGTTTCATAGTTTTCCTCCCGGGTGCAGGCGGCAAAGGCCGAAAGCCCCGCCGCAAGCATTTCAAATAGATAAAACAGCGTTGGCTGATACCAAAGATGATCGAACATTCCCATTGTTAAAAGGCCGATCAATGCGGCGGCAACTCCCAAAAACAACGGGCGGTCGGTTTTGCAGGCACCTTGCCGCCAGGCGGCGAAAAAGCCGCGAAAAAGCAGAACGAGAAAAAGCAAAAACAGCGCCAGCCCGAAAACACCGTGCTCAACGGCCACCTGCAAATAAACGTTGTGCGCGTGCATCACGCTCTCGGTTCCCGAAACGGCGTAAAGCGGATAGACGAAATGAAAGGCGGCTTCCCCGCTTCCAATGCCGAATGGATGCGCCGAAAGCAGGCGCAAAACGCCTTTCCAGGTTTCCAGCCGGTAGCGCGAGGAGGTTTCGGCAAGATTGCCGATGCTCCCGAAGCGTGCGCGGACGCCTTCCGGCAAAAAAGGATAAACGCCTGGCAAAAAAAGCGGAGCGATCAAAAGCGCCGCCAGCGAAGAAGCCGAATGAAACAGCAGGAAAACCGCGGTTGCCGCCAGCGCGCCGAGCCAGGCGCCGCGCGTCCAGGTCAATACCAAACACCCGGAAGAAAGCGCGAGCGAAACCCAGCCGAGCCACCGATCTTTTCCGATGCGGAACGCCCGGCCGAGCGAAACGCCGAATACGGCAAGCAGGTAAACGGCAAGAAAATTCGGGTTGGAAAAGGTTGCGCTCACCCGCCCGCCCAAAAGGTCAAAACGCCCGATTTCCAGCCATTTTTGCTCGGCTTTTCCCGAAAAGTACTGCAAAATTCCCAAAAAAGAACAGGCCGAGCCCGAAAGCAAAAAACAACCGAAAATGCGATTTCTCCACTTTGGCAGGTACAGCGCCGGGCGAAGCGCAAACCACGCCGCCGCAAGATACAGCGCAAGCAGCCCTCCCCCGGCCGAACTTCCGGCGGCACCGATCCATCCGTCCAAAACCAGCAATAACGCGAGCAAAAGCACAACAAGATCTATTCTGCCAAAGCGATCCTGCCGGTGCCCCGAAAGCAGTTTCGGCAATCGGCAAAGCAATGAAAAGCCCACCAGCGCGCCAAGCAAGAGCGAGGGATGGCCAAACAGCCCCAAAAACGGAAACAGGAGCATTACCGGCGGAAGGATCACCTCCGGGATGGAAAAGGCAACGGAAGCAAAAATCACAAGCAAA
>CAMPBZ010000076.1 GCA_946641795.1 uncultured Clostridia bacterium | reverse complement strand
GCTATCGTGCCGCAAGGCACACTTCACGAGGCGCAGCCTCGCTTCACGTGCGAAGCACGCTTCACGTTCCGCAAAGCGGAACACATCATTGAAAAAAGCACTTGCCGAAGCAAGTGCTTTTTTCGTGGTGCGGGAAACGGGACTTGAACCCGTACGGTGTGAACCACACGCCCCTCAAACGTGCGCGTCTGCCAGTTCCGCCACTCCCGCTTGCTTTTTTCAAGCTTTATTATTTTACCATAAGCGGGCGGCTTTGTCAATACCCTTTTTGAAAAAAATTGCCTGTTTTTTCGCGCAGAAATCAGGAGGTGAAAACGCCGAGCGTCACCTCAATATCGCTGGGGTAATAATCCCCGTTTTTGATCACTCTCATTGTTACCTTGGTTCCCCGTTTGTAAGAGTACAGCATTTCGATCAGTTCATCGCTTTCGGTAACGGCTTTTCCGTCAAATCCTACAATGATATCGCCAACTTCTAAAAGACCGTTTGCGGCGTTTGCGTTGACCGAGGCGATCAAAATACCGTCCTGCGGCGCCTCCATCAATTGCTCGTCGGCCAGCTTTTCGCCTTTTTTAATGGTCATCACCGAAATGCCGATCAGCGGGCGAACGCGCATCAGCCCTACGGCAACCGGATCCACCGAACGCTTGCCGATGATCCCGTCAATCATCTTTTTGGCGCCGTTGCCGGGAATGGCGTAGCCGATGCCCTCGTCAAAAACGCTGACGCTTTCGCCCGATCCGAGGCCGATAGCGCGGTAAACCTGCTTTCTTGCAACAATGCCCACCACTTCCCCGCGGCCGTTGCAAAGAAGACCGCCGGAGTTTCCGGGGTTGACCGCCGCGTCGGTTTGGATCATCTTCAATTCCTGAATTTCATCGGTAGCGGTAATGAGCAGTTTGCGGTTGGTAGAGGAGATAATGCCCTTGGTCACCGTCCATTCGGCGTCGGTACCCGACGGATTGCCGATGGCAACGGCCTCCTCGCCTACGCGCAGGGCGTCCGAATTTCCAAAGGTTACGGCGGGGTATCCGCTGCCCTCAATTTTCAAAACGGCAATGTCGCAGTCGGCGTTATAGCCAATCACGGTAGCGTCCTTTTTCAGGTTGGAGCCGTACAGCTTGACCTTAATGGTATCCATTCCCTCTATCACGTGGTAGTTGGTGGCGATCATCCCGTCCTGGCTGACGAAAAAGCCGCTGCCAACCGAGCCGGTGGTGCCCTGCGTTGCCGAGATCAGAACGGTGGCGGGCAACAGTTTTTCGGCAATGGCAACCGTGTCCACACTCTGACGGGTGGCGACAGGCGCGGAAAAATCACGGAATGCGAGCACGCCGATCAACAAGCCGATCACGATCAAAAACGCACAAAAAACAATGCCGAAAAAAGCAAACCCGTTCCGTTTGCTCTCCTTTTTGCGGCGCACTTCGTCGTCGTGCCGTTTTTGCGCGGCGTAATCCCAACGGTAAATCACCTTCGGTTCATAAGGAACACCGGCGGTTTCGACCGGAGCGGGTTCTTCCGCCTGCGGGAACTGCTCTGCCGGTGCTTCCTCCACGGTTTCCGGGTCGGCCTCCATAGCTACCGAGGGTTCCTCTGCAACCGCCGGGGCCTCTTCTGCCGGCTGTATGGGTTGCTCTGCCGGGGCGGGCGCTTGCGGCGCCTCTTCTTCCAACGGCAGTTGATTTTTTTCTTCGTTCATTCGGTTGCTCCTTTTCTCCGCTCTCCTTCGGCGGTCTTTTTCAAGGTGAATTGAAACTCACAATACTCGTTTTCCACACTCTCTACGCGAATGGTCTCTCCGTGGGCTTCCATAATCGCTTTGGAAATATAAAGTCCCAGCCCCAGACCGGATTTATCCAGACCGCGGCTTTTATCGCTCTTGTAAAACCGGTCAAACACGAAAGGCAGATCCTCTTTGGGAATGCCCGCCCCTTCATTGTAGACCGAAACGGTGATTTTATGCTCCTTCGTTTCCCGAATACGAATGCGCAAGGCGCCGCCTTCGCGCGCATATTTTACGGCGTTGTGACAGAGGTTGTAAAAGACCTGGTAAACGGCGTCGTAATCGGCAAGCGCCGCCATCCGTTCCTTTTCACAGTCAAACTCCACCTGCAAGCGCTTTTCCTCAATCGGTTGCTCAAAGGAAAGCAACACCTGCCGGCCCATCTCGCAAATATCAAACCCGCGCATGGTAAACTTGCGCTCGCCGGCCTGAATGCGAGAAATATCCAGTAGCGAGGCCACCAGCCGCGAAAGCCGCTGAATTTCGGTTTGAACCACGCCGAGGTAGTAGTCCTGCTTTTCGGGCGGGATCACACCGGAGCGGATCTCCTCAATAAACCCGCTGATGGTAGTCATCGGCGTTCGCAGATCGTGGGAAACGTTGGCAACGAAAGAGGAACGCATTTTTTCCAAATTTTCCAGTGAGTCGGCCATATTGTTAAAAGCCTCGGCAAGCCGGGCGACCTCATCCCTGCCGCGAACGCTGACGCGCGTATCAAACTTTCCTTTTGCAAAGCGATCCACCGCTATGCTCATTTCCCGCAGAGGCGAAATGACCCGCGCGCTGATGAAATAAACGGCGATCATTGCCGCCACCAGCACCAGCATTGCCGTAGAAAGAATGGACTGGATCATCTCCTCGCGCATCAGACTGCCGTCCAGCCGCGTTACGCAAACGATGACGCAGCCGCAATATTCCCGGTCGAAATTGCGAATGCTCTCCACCCGCACGGGGACCTGGCGGGAAAGGAGCGGAAGCTCCGCCGTTTGCGCCGTTTGTTCCCCTTTTTCGGCCGCCCGGTTCAGCGCCTCGGAAAGGTAGAGCGGCTCCGCGTCTTCCCCGCGGTTGAAATCCAGCCCGACGACGGAAAAGACTTTTCCGTTGGCGTCGGCAACAAAAACGGCAATGTCACCATCCATCCCGGTCAATACAGAAAGCACCTGGGAAAGCGGCAGATCGGCGTTTTTCGCGGCCGATTGGAACTCTGTTTCAAAGTTCTCCGGCTCGCAATCCCTTGCCAGGCGGGATACCGCGGTTTGAAGCGAGCTGGCCGCGCCGTCCATCTCCCGGATTTTGGAGCGCGAAAGATAATTGTTGACAATAGAGGTTGCAATGAACAACAGGATTGCAAAGCCAATGGCAAAAATCGTCATAACGGCGGTCACGTATTTTGCAAACACGCTTTTGAACATTGCCGCAATCCCCTTTCTTTCGGATTTTTACGGGAATGCCGCCGCCGAGCGCATTCGGCGGCGGCAGGTTCCGGTACGCAATATCAGTTGTTGACTACCTCAAACTTGTAGCCAACGCCCCAAACCGTTTTGAGCAACCATTTATCGGAAACGCCTTCCAGCTTTTCGCGCAGGCGCTTGACGTGAACGTCCACCGTTCGGGAGTCGCCCAGGTAGTCAAATCCCCAAACCTTATCCAATAGCTGGTCGCGCGTAAACACGCGGTTGTAGTTGGAGGCCAGAAAATAGAGCAATTCCAATTCCTTCGGGGGAATATCAATGGATTTTCCCTTGATCTTCAATTCGTATTTCTGCAAGCTGATCTCAATATTTTCAAAGCGGATCTCCTCGTCGTCCACATCGCGCGCGTGCAGTTTGGAGCGCCGCAGAACGGCTTTTACGCGCGCCGAAAGCTCCTTCATATCAAAGGGCTTGACCACAAAATCGTCGGCGCCGAGTTCCAGCCCCAAAACCTTATCAAACACCTCGCCCTTTGCCGTTACCATAATAATGGGCTTGGAGGATATTTCGCGGATCTCGCGGCAGACCTGCCAACCGTCCTTTTGCGGGAGCATAATGTCCAGCAAAACCAGATCCGGCTCAAAGGTTTTAAAAAGCGCTACCCCTTCCTGTCCGTCGCCGGCGGTTTTTACGCTGTATCCTTCGCTTTCAAAGTGCATTTTCAAAAGCTCGCTGATATTGGCGTCGTCGTCCACGATCAGAATTTTGGTGTCCGTCATATTCCGATCCTCCTTTTCGATAAGATGATACGGATATATTATAACATATCCAAGCTCTTTTTGTAAATACAATTTTACATTTTTTTGTATTTTTTCGTCTTTTTTTCGGTTCGCTCTTGCCAAAATCAGAATAATCGTTTATAATAGACAGGAACGACAGAAGAACACGAAAGAGGAAAACTTTATGAAACTTGGTATTGTGGGCTTACCGAACGTTGGAAAAAGCACCCTGTTCAACGCGCTGACCAACGCGGGTGCCGAATCCGCCAACTATCCCTTTTGCACCATTGAGCCGAACGTTGGCGTTGTAACCGTTCCGGACGCGCGGCTGGATTTTCTTGCCGAAATGCACCACCCTGCAAAATACACGCCGGCGGTGATTGAATTTGTGGATATTGCCGGCCTGGTAAAAGGCGCCTCCAAAGGCGAGGGACTGGGCAACCAATTTTTGGGCAACATTCGCGAAGTGGACGCCATTTTGCACGTCATTCGCTGTTTTGAGGACGACAACATCGTCCACGTAGACGGCAAGATCGACCCGATGCGCGACCTGGAAACCATCAATCTGGAATTGATTTTTTCGGATATGGAGATTTTGGAGCGCCGGATCGACAAAACCAAAAAGGCTCTGCGCGGCGATAAAAAATACGCCGCCGAGCTGGAACTGCTGGAAAAAATTTACGCCGTTCTGGAAAGCGGAAAATGCGCCCGCACGCTGGAATTGACCGAGGATGAAAAGGCCATTTTGGCGGACACCCCGCTTTTGACGATGAAACCGGTCATTTACGTTGCAAACGTGAGCGAAGACTACGCCGCGGCCGAGCCGCTCGACCTGCCGGCTTACAAAGCGCTCAAAGCCTTTGCCGAGGAGGAGCACTCCCAGGTCATTCCCATTTGCTGCCAGATCGAAGCCGAAATTGCCGAGCTTTCGGCCGAGGAAAAGAGCCTGTTTCTTGCCGACCTGGGAATTGAAGAGAGCGGCCTGGATCGTCTGATCAAGGCCAGCTATTCCCTGTTGGGGCTGATCAGCTTTTTGACCGCCGGCCCCGACGAATGCCGCGCCTGGACCATTCGCAAAGGCACCAAGGCGCCAAAGGCCGCCGGAAAGATCCACTCGGATATTGAGCGCGGCTTCATTCGCGCCGAGGTAGTCGCCTTTGACGATTTGAAAAAATACGGCAATATGAACGCCGTAAAGGAAGCCGGCGCCTTGCGCAGTGAGGGGAAAGATTATATTATGCAGGACGGTGACGTGGTTTATTTCCGCTTCAACGTCTGATAGAGAAAAAAAGAAACCGCACCCCGAAAACAAAGGGGTGCGGCTTTTTTATCCGCCCAAGGCAAGGCGCATATTTTGCAGGATCTTCTTTTCCTCGCGCGAGACCTTGACCTGCGAAAGCCCGAGCGCGTTTGCCGTTTGTTGCTGAGTAAAATTGCGGAAATAGCGCAGCAGAATGATTTTCCGCCAAAGCGGCGGCAGTTTTTCAATGCTTTGGGCAATGGCCACCCGGTCGCAAATACGCTCGGTCTCGCGCTCGGCGTCCGCGTCCGAAAGCGTGCCTTCCAACGTCAGGCTCCCGTCCTCTTCGTGAATGGTCTCGGAAAGCGAAACGACCGGGGAAAGCGCGTCCAGCGAAACGGCGGCCTCCTCTTTGGAAAGCGCACAGCGCTCGGCAAGCTCGGCAATTCCCGGCTCCCGGCCTTCCTCGGCCAAAATCCGGTTCTTTTCGCGCAAAAGCGCAACGCCCTGCTTGCGGTAAATGCGGCTGACCTTGATCGGCCCTTCATCGCGCAGGTGCCGCCGGATCTCGCCCACAATAAGCGGAACGGCGTAGGTGGAAAACCGGGCGCCGAACGCCGGCGAAAAGGAGCGGATGGCCTTGATCATTCCAATGGTGCCGATCTGCATCAGGTCATCGTACTCGGTTCCCCTGCCCAAAAAGCGCGTTGCAACC
>CAMPBZ010000075.1 GCA_946641795.1 uncultured Clostridia bacterium | reverse complement strand
GCAGTGCATGGAGAGAATGCCGCACTTGGGAAGCACATAGTTCATAACCGAGAAGACACTCTTTTTGATCTCGCCTGCGTACTGGCTGCCGGCAATGAGGACTTCGTGCGCCTCGTAGTCGATGATGATGGCCGCCTCGCTGTGCACGCCGTCGATTTCGGGAATGCACTTAAAGCCCGGCGCCGCCAGAATGGTGTAGTCGGGGGCGTAGGTTTCCAACTGCTCCTCGGTGGGGCGGATGAGCAACTGGTGGATGAACAGGTTTTGGCTTGCCAGCTCGTTGACAATGCGGAAGCGCTGGGTGTACTTGGGATCGGCGCCGGCAAAACCGTCAAACACGTAAATCTCCTTGTTTTGCAGGTAGGCAAGCATTTTGGCCTTGATGGCCTCGTATTTTGCCTTTTCAATGGGGCGGTTGATGGCGCCCCAGGCAATTTCGTTGTGAATAGCGGGCGTATCGACGATGAACTTATCGTCGGGACTGCGGCCGGTATATTTGCCGGTTTTTACAACCAGCGCGCCGGTTTCCGAAAGGGTGCCTTCGCCGCGGGCAAGCGCGATTTCCACCAGGCGCGCGGGAGCCAGGTTGCGGTAAACTTTGCCGTTGCCGGCAATGCCAAGATCCATTGGGTTGAGCGTTTTCATATTTTTTACCTCCATATCGGTATATTTTCGCTCTCATTATAACATAAAGATATTCCAAAAGCAAGATTTTCGCGCTGGAATTTTGAAAATTTTTCCTTTTCCCCTCTTCTATTAGAATAAGATTTGATTTTATTCTAAATTATCAACCAAAAAAGAAACCCGGAAAACCGGGTTTCTTTGGATAAGATCAGCCTTGTTTAAGTTCCTGCAAGAACTTTGCAATGCGGCGCAAAGCCTCGGAAATATGCTCGGTGGAATAGCAATAGGAAGCGCGGATAAAGCCCTCGCCGCCTTTGCCGAACGCCGTACCCGGAACCACGGCAACCTTTTGCGAATAGAGCAATTTTTCGCAAAACTCCTCGCTGGTCAGGCCGGTGGAACGAATGCAGGGGAAAGCATAGAACGCGCCCAGCGGCGTGCGGCAGGCAAGCCCCAGCTCGTTAAAGCCGTTCACAATCAGGCGGCGGCGCAGGTCGTATTCCTCTTTCATTGCGGCAACGGCCTCGTCCCCGTTGCGCAGCGCCTCAATGGCGGCGTACTGCGCGGTGGTGGGCGCGCACATAATGGCGTACTGGTGGATCTTGACCATCTGTTTGAGAACCGGCGCGGGCGCGCAGGCATAGCCCAGGCGCCAACCGGTCATAGAAAAGGCCTTGGAAAAGCCGTTGACCACCACCGTACGCTCCCGCATTCCGGGAACTGCGGCAATGGAAACGTGGCGCCGGCCGCCAAAGGTCAGCTCGGCGTAAATCTCATCCGAAAGGACCATCACATTGGTTTCGCGCAACGCCTCGGCAAGCGCTTCCAGGTCGGCTTTTTCCATAATGGCGCCGGTGGGGTTGCAGGGATAGGGCAAAATGAGGAGCTTGGTTTTTGCAGTCAGCGCGCCGCGGAGCATTTGCGGCGTGACCTTAAAATCGTACTCGGCCGTGGTTTCCAGAATGACCGGGACGCCGCCCGCCATCCGCACCAGCGGCTCGTAGCAAACGTAGCTGGGCTGGGGAATGATGACCTCGTCGCCCGGCGTGACCATGGCGCGAATGGCGGCGTCAATGCCCTCGGAGCCGCCGACGGTGACCATAATTTCGGTTGCCGGGTCGTAGCAAAGGTCATATTTGCGCTTCTGGTAGTCGGCAATTTCGCGGCAGAGGGTTTCCAGCCCGCGATTGGCGGTGTAGCGCGTTTTGCCGTTTTCCAGCGAACGGATGCCGGCGTTGCGGATCTCCCAGGGGGTTTGGAAATCCGGCTCGCCCACGCCGAGCGAGATCACGCCCGTCATGGTTCCGGCAATATCAAAGAATTTGCGGATCCCCGAAGGCGGAAGCGAAGCCACCGTTGGGGAAAGGATTTTTTCGTAGTCCATCACAGCGAATAACTGCCTCTCTCGTCCTCGCCGTCGCCCAAAAGCTCAACGTCCATTTCCTTGTAGCGGCGCAGGACAAAATGCGTTGCGGTGGAAGTGACCGACTCGATGGTGGAAAGCTCCTTGGCCACAAACTTTGCAACCTCGTGGAAGGTGCGCCCCTTGACCACCACGTTCAGGTCGTACACACCGGACATCAGATAAACCGACTCCACCTCGGGGTAGCGCATCACCTTGGCGGCAATCTCCTCAAATCCCAGGCCGGTTTTGGGCGTTACTTTCAGCTCGATGATGGCCGAAACGTTGGCGTCGTCCAGCCTCTCCCAGTCAATAACAGCCTTGTAGCCGCGAATAACGCCTTCGCGCTCCATTTCCGCAATTTCGGCGCGCACCTGCTCCTCCGAAAGGCCGAGCATTGTGGCAAGGTCCTTGACCGAGGTGCGGCTGTCACGGTTCAACAATTTCAAAAGCTGCGTGTTCATTTTCTCTCTCCTTTATCAATCCTCAATGCGCTCGATGGCCTCGATGACCACCGGGTTTTTGGGAACGTCCTCGTACCAGCCGAGGCGCCCGGTTTTCACGTTTGCAATGCGATCCACCACGTCCAGCCCCTCAATCACCTTGCCAAAGCCGGCGTACTGGCTATCCAGATACCCGGCGTCGCCGTGCATAATGAAGAACTGCGAGGAGGCCGAGTTGGGGTCGCTCGTGCGCGCCATAGAAAGCACGCCGGGCGCGTGGTGCAGGTCGTTTGCCATAAAGCCGTTGGCGCGGAACTCGCCGGGAATGGCGGCGGCGCGCTTTTCGGAAAAGTCCTCGGTAAATCCGCCGCCCTGGATCATAAAGCCTTTGATAACGCGGTGGAAGATCATACCGGAAAAGAAGCCGCTATCCACCAGCGAAAGAAAATTGCGCACGGTGTTGGGCGCTTTTTCGGGGTAGAGCTCGGCGGTCATGGTACCAAAGTCGCGCACGGTGATTTTGATTTTCGGATTTTTCATTGTTTTATTCCTCGTCTTTCGTCATTTTTTCGGGCAATTCATACCCGGCGGCAAACAGCGCGCGGGCGCGGATCTGTTGCCCGGTCTCGTGCAGGTAGCCGAACAGCACTTCCAGCCCGGTGGCCTTGCGGTAGTCGGCAGGGTCGGCGCTTTTGGGGAAGTTGAGATGCTTGGAGTTGCGCCCGCGGTGGAACCAGCCTTGCTCCTCCTCGGTCAACAGCGGCAGGATCCGCTCGGCCGCCGCCGCCTGCGCCGGCGCGCAAACAAATTTGAGCGCGGCGCGGTTGAGCGCCGCCGAATGCGCCAGCCCCTCATCTACCAGGTGCTCGCGCACAAAAACTTCCATCACCGCGTCGCCAAGATAGGCCAGCGCCGGAATGGTCCACTCTGCGGGTCGTGCCATTGCTGCGGCTCCCCTTTCCCTAAAATGATTATTTTTTATCATACCATAAAATTGTTGCAATTGCAAGCTTTTTGCAGAAGAATTTTCAACCGCCTGTTACGGCCGGGGCGGCTCTTTGGATTTGGGAAAGACCGGGATGCGCGCGTTGCAAAAGGCAAAGCAAAGGCGGATCTTTCCGTTTCTCATCGACTCCATTTGAAAGGTGTCGGCAAGCGCGAGCGCCTCGGCAATCTCCTTGCAGCTGTAAAAATCAAACACATAGCCCCAGACCGTCAGGCGCATATCGGTTCCCAGCAGGTCGTCAAACGCAACGGTGTATTCAATGTCCTCCGCCTCCCGAAGGGCGGCGAGAAGCTTTTGAACGGCCGCGTTGATGCGGGGATAATTGATCGGGTGGACGATCCAGGTGTCGGTTTGCGGAAGCCCCTCCTTCAAGCGGCGCAAAAATGCCAGAACGGCGTCCTCCTCCGGCGTTGAAAAATCAAATTCTTCGCTCATCCTTCAATCCTCCTTGTGTTTTTTGTTTTTCGGGTTCTGCCGGCGCGCCTTGCGGCAGGCACGGCAGCGCTTCGGCGCGCGCAGATTGTGCCGGGTAAAATAACGTTGTTCGCCTCCTTCAAAAAAGAAGCTTGTTCCGCAATCGCTGCAAACAAGCTTTTTGGTTTTGTACTTGACTTTTTTGGGCGCCTTGTGTTTGAGCGGCGCGTAAACGGTTTCGGTAAGGGTGACCGAAAGCCAAACGGGGCGTTCCTCCTGTTTACCGAGCGTTACCCGCTCCTCAACAATTTTGCAGTTGTCTTCAAAGTACTTGGCAAAAGACATCTTTTTTCTCCTCCTAAAAATAATTTTTTGGGGCGGGTCGCTCGGTTTGCCCGTTCGGGTGTGTCCCTCGCGCGCGTGCGCGTGCGTGCGCGCCCTATATATATGGCAGCGCCGTCAACCCCTTTTGGGCAAAAAACACCGTTTTTTGCCCAAAAGTTCACAAAAAGTTAACATTTGAGCGCCAAAAATGCGAAAAAAATCGGAGTTTTGGCAACAAAAAAAGGCAATGCGCCGCATTGCCCTTGATTAATAATCCCACCCGAAGCAGTGAATAATCCCGCTTTCAAAAACTCCCAACCCTTGGTTGGAGTTTTTTGAAAGAAGGGGAGCGCGAGGGGGAGGATTTTTTCTGCGTTATAAAATCACTTCTGCAAACCAAGAACCGGCGCCCGGCTTGCCGGGTTTTTGCAAAAAGTTTTCCCCTCCCCCAAGGTCTTCCCCTTTCCCTATCTCACCAACCCGTAGCTCTCGTCGATGAGGGTGTGCAAAAGATCTTCCGGGATGGCGCTGTCCAAAAGGACGCTGATCCAATACTTCCGGTTCATATGCCAAGCCGGAAAAACGTAGCGAAAATCCGGATTTTCAATGCGCGCGGGCGTTGCTTTCAGGTTGATCACTTCCACCTCGCCCCGTTTGCCGGGGATCAGCTTGTCGGCAGGAATGGTCATCAACAGCCCGTACCACTTGCCGCTCGGTTTGCGCACCACCTGCGCGTCGCTATCCTGAAAGGGGTAGTCGGCCTCGGTTCCGTAGGTCTCTTTACAATAGCGCAGGACTTCGGCGCGGCGCGGGCGAACGCCAAAACACCGCCGACCCACCTCGGCCAGAAAGCCCTCCGCCTCCTCGCGCAAAGCGCGCACCGTTGCCCCGCCCGAGGAAGGAACGTTGAACAAATCGTATTCCCAGCCGCTTTCGGTGTCGGTCACCTCCACACGGCAGGAATTGCCTTCCACGCGATATGTGATGGAAAATCCGGGCGTTTCAGCCTTCTTTTCCAACAGCCAAGCGCCGCTTTCCCGCGGCAAAAAACCGAGCGCGCGCATAGCGGTTTCGTCAACCGGAACGTTCGGAAAACAGGATGCGTACAGCACGGCCTTCCCCTCCTTTTCTCGTCAAATGCGATCCGCCTTTCATTATACCCCGCCCCGGCGGAATTGTCAAGCTCCCAGCTGGTTGGTCTTCTCTTTTTAGACATTTTTTGTCTAACCCGTTGCAGACGATTTTTGTCTATGATAGAATAAAAGAAAGAAAGGCGGTAACGAGATATGACGTTTGGGGAGAGGCTGCGGGAGCTGCGGCAGGATCGCAGATTGACGCAGGCGCAGTTGGGCGAGGCGCTGAAAACGACGCAACGGAAGATTTCCTATTTGGAGACCGACAAAAACGAGCCGAGCATTGAGGATTTGAAGCGGCTTTGCCGGTATTTTGGGGTGTCGGCGGATTATTTTTTGGGTTTGCCACCCCACCACGACCCGCAGAATTGACGAAAACGCTCGAAAAAGAAAAATCAATTTTTCGGCAAAAAGGGTTGACAAATCTCCCGAAGCGTGCTATAATAAGCAACGCGAACCGAAAGCGGGACGCGAGAAGTTCCACGGTGAAAGCGCCGGTGTGGCGGAACTGGCAGACGCCCGGGACTTAAAATCCCGTGATACGAAAGTATCGTACCGGTTCGATCCCGGTCACCGGCACCACCGGGG
>CAMPBZ010000074.1 GCA_946641795.1 uncultured Clostridia bacterium | reverse complement strand
TCCACCGTTAAAAGCGAAACAATGCCGCAGCCAATGTCCAAAAACGCGCCGAACGGCTCCAAATGCGTTACGCGGGCGCGGATCAGGTCGCCGGGGCGCAGGGCGGCAAGGGCTTCGCGGCGGCATTCTTCCTGCGCCAGGCGCCGGGAGAGCAGGGCGATCGTTTCGCCGCCGCGCTTTTCAAAACCGGTCACCAAAACCGAAACCGGTTTTCCCACGCGCGAGATCACGGCAATATCCTTGCGCGCTTCGTCGGCGCGGCGCAAGAGCACCTCGTCCGCCGGCAGGATCCCGCGGCAGGCACCAAGTTCTACGTGCAAGGTCAGGTCTTCGTCGCAAAGCACCGCCCGACCCTCCACAATTTTTCGAGTCTGCATTGCAAATTCCAGGCCGGAAAGCGTGCTTGTCAGTTCGCGGTTTTCCGCCGTTTCCATCAAAAATCCTTCGGGATAATAGGCTTGCATTTTTCTTCATCCTTTCTTTGGCGTTTTTGTTTTATTGTATGAGAAAGAAACAACAAAAATGCCGAAAAGAAGGTGAAAAATCCGCATTCCGGTTGACAAAAAGCAAAAGTGATGTTATACTGAAACCAGCGGGAAACCCCCGACTGCGGAAAAAAGAGAGGGAAACGGAATGTTTGTGATCGAACTGGCCGAAAAGCGCATCCGCATTCACAATCAATATCCGTTTGTCGAGCGGCAATGCCGGGAGCTTGGCTATATCGTTGACGGGGAGGACAAGGTCGATTTTGAAGTCCGCGTGACCGACGAAGAAATTGCCGAGGAGAACGGTAAGGATGGCCGCGAGCATTCCACCGGCTACTGCGAAAGCATTTGCGCATACCGGCAAATTTGCGAAAAAATGCCGGAGTACGGCGTTTTCATTCTGCATTCCGCGGTGGTGGAGGTAGAGGGACAAGCCTACGCGTTTGCGGCAAAGAGCGGCGTTGGCAAATCCACCCATCTTTCACTCTGGCTCAAAACCATTCCCGGCGCGCGCGTGCTCAACGGCGATAAACCGCTGTTCCGGCTGGAAGAGGACGGCTCCATCACCGTTTTCGGTACCCCCTGGCAGGGCAAGGAAAACTGGGGCTATAACGGAAAAGCCAAATTGGCGGCGCTGTGTTTTTTGGAGCGCGGAGAGGTCAACAAGATCCGCCGGGCCGACGAGGACGAGGTCATTGCCAAAATCGTCCACCAGCTTCTTTTGCGCGGCTCGCGGCAGTTGGTCAATCGCCAGCTTGCACTTTTGGATAAGCTGATCCACGCCGTACCGTATTTCATTTTGCAGTGCAATATATCCGAGGAGGCGGCAACCCTTTGTTACCAAACAATGCGCCGCGCAACCACACAGGAGGAAACGATATGAAGATCAAATCGGATTTTACCATTCAAAAGGTTGGCAGTTCCTACGTTGCCATTGCCGTAGGCGAAACCAGCAAAACCTTCCGTACCATGATCAAACTCAACGCCACCGGCGCCTTTCTCTGGAATTTGCTTTCCCAAAAGGATTTGACCGAGGAAGAGCTTGTGGACGCTCTGCTGGCCGAATATGATGTTGACCGCGAAACGGCGGCAAACGACGTGAGTAAGATCGTGGCCGTTTTAACCGAAAATCACCTTCTGCAATGAATGATAATATTGAAAAGATCCTTGCCGAGGAAGGCTTTTACGTCAGCACCACGGTGGGAATGAGTATGGCGCCGATGCTCCGCAACCGAAAGGATCGGGTAGTCATTCGCCCGTTGGGGGAAGAAAAACTGAAAAAGTACGATCTTCCGCTCTACCGCCGGCCGGACGGGAAGTACGTTCTGCACCGCATCATCGGCGTGCGCAAGGGCTACTATATCATTCGCGGCGACAACACCTACCGCAAGGAAAAAGTGCCGGCAGAGTGGGTTTTGGGCTACGTTGCCGAGTTTTACCGCAACGAGAAGCACATTTTTACCACGCAAAAAAAATACCGCGCCTATGCGCGCCTGTGGAACTGGATCTACCCGCTGCGCTTTCTGACCGTTCAATGCCGCACCGGGCTTTCCAAAATCAAGCACGCGATCTTAAAACCCTTCCGAAAGAAAAAATAATCAAAAACGACCGCCACATTGACGGTCGTTTTTGATTTTCAGGAACGTTTTTTCTTTTTCGCTTTTTGCGGAGGGATCCGCTTTTTTCCGGCCGCAGCGCGGTGCGCGGGTTGTTTTTCGGCCGGCGCCGCTTTTTGGCGCGGCTTTTTTTGCGCGCGGTTCGGCTGCGCTTTTCCCGCGGGACGGATCAGGCAATCCGGCCCGAAGCCGATCAGGTCGGTTCTGCCGGCAAGGGTGAGCGCCTCGCGCACAAGGTCGGCGTTTTGCGGCCGGTTGAATTGCAACAGCGCGCGTTGCAACTGCTTTTCGTGGTAATCGGTGGCAACGTAAACGCGCTTCATCGTCAAAGGGTTGATGCCGGTGTAGTACATCACTGTCGAGGCGGTGCCGGGCGTGGGGTAAAAATCCTGCACCTGTTCGGGCGCGTAGCCGCCCCGTTTGAGGTAAAGCGCCAGCTCGATCGCGTCGGCAAGCGTAGAGCCTGGATGGCTGGACATTAAGTAGGGAACCAAGTATTGCTCTTTGCCCGCCTTTTTCGTCAGCGCAAAAAAGCGGTTGCGAAAGCGCTCGTAAACCGAAAAATCCGGCTTTCCCATACAGGAAAGAACGGCGTTGGAGCAATGTTCGGGCGCAACTTTGAGCTGCCCGCTCACGTTGTCGCGCACCAGCTTGTAAAAGAAGGCTTCGTCGCGATCCAACAGCAAATAGTCAAAGCGGATGCCGCTGCGGATGAACACCTTTTTCACCTTCGGCAGGGCTTCCACCGCTTCGATCAGGCGCAGGTATTCGGAGTGATCCACCCGCAAATTTTTGCAAGGCGTTGGCGCCAGACATTTGCGGTTGGAGCAAACGCCGTGCGAAAGCTGATGCTCGCAGGCCGGCTCGCGGAAGTTTGCCGTCGGGCCGCCGATATCGTGGATATAGCCCTTAAAATCGGGCAGTTCGGTAACCTTTTTTGCCTCCGCCACCACGCTTTCTACACTGCGGGAGCGCACGGTGCGCCCCTGGTGGAAGGCAAGCGCGCAAAAATTGCAACCGCCGAAACAGCCGCGGTTGTGCGTGAGCGAGAATTTGACCTCTTCAATGCCGGGAATGCCGCCGAGCGGCTCGTAGGCAGGGTGGTAGTTTCGGGTGTAGGGGAGCGAGTAAACGTGGTCAAGCTCCTCGCGTTCCAACGGCGGCATCGGCGGGTTTTGCACCAGCATTTTGCCGTCGTAAAGCTCGCAAATCGCCCGGCCGTTCACCGCGTCCTGGTTTTTGTATTGAATGCCGAACGCTTCGGCGTATTTGCTCTTGTCGGTTTTCAGCTCGTTGTAGTCAAAGGTCGCCGCAACCTCAAAATGGACGGTGTCCTGCGGCGTGGTCAGATAGACCGTTCCGCGCACATCGTGGATTTTGCGGACGGGAACGCCTTTATCCAGCAGTTTCGCAATGCGAACCAAAATCTTTTCGCCCATTCCGTAGGTCAGAATGTCGGCGCGGCTATCCACCAGCACCGAGCGGCGCACGCGATCCTCCCAGTAGTCGTAGTGCGCAAAACGGCGGAGCGAGGCTTCCAGGCCGCCCAGAATGATGGGAATATCGCCGTAAGCCTCCCGAATGCGGTTGGAATACACGATCACGGCGCGGTCGGGGCGCAAGCCCATCTTACCGCCCGGCGAATAATAGTCAAAGGAGCGGCGGCGTTTTGCGGCGGTGTAGTGGGCAACCATACTGTCAATGTTGCCGGCCGAAACCAAAAAGCCGAGCCGCGGTTTGCCGAATTCGCGGAAGGCCTCGCAGGAGCGATAGTCCGGCTGGGCAAGAATGGCAACGCGGAACCCGGCGTCTTCCAGCACGCGTGAAATAATGGCGGTGCCAAAGGAAGGGTGATCCACATAGGCGTCGCCCGAAACGTACACAAAATCGGGGCGATCCCAGCCGCGCGCTTCCATTTCGGCACGGTTCAGCGGTAAAAACGCCGTTGCGTCCATCGGCAAACTCTCCTTTCGTCAGGTGTCGGGCTCTTCTTTTTCCTCGTGGGTGCGGAACCTGGGGTGAAATCCGTCAATCTCGCCGCGCTGCATCGCGCCGAAAATGCGGTGCCGCAGTCCGCGGTGTTCGCGCTCCAATCCGGCAAGCAGGCGCTTCATTGCCTCGCGCTCGGTGTTTCCGTCGGCCGGGCAGACCGATTTGACCACCGGCAGGTCCATTTTTTGCGCAAAATAGCGAATGTCCTTTTCCGGCAGGTAGAGAAGCGGCCGGATCAGGCGGATCTTTCTGCGCGAAAGGTAGGAGACCGGCGAAAAACAGCCGATCCGCCCCTCAAAAAACAGGTTGAGCATAAAGGTTTCCACCGCGTCGTCAAAATGGTGACCGAGCGCCACCACGTTACAGCCGATCTCGCTGGCGTAGCCGTGGAGCGCGCCGCGCCGCATTTTGGCGCAGAGCGAGCAGGGATTGCTCTCCTTGCGAATATCAAAAACCACTTTTGCAATATCCGATGGCACCACATGGTAGGGAACGTCCAGCTTTTCGCAAAGCGCGCGGATGGGCGAAAGATCGGCGGGGGGATCAAATCCCATATCCACCGTGATCGCGCAAAGCGTGAAGGAAACGGGATAGAACCGCCGCAGCTCGGCAAGCGCGTAAAGCAGGGTCAGCGAGTCTTTTCCCGCCGAAACGCCAACGGCAACGCGGTCGCCCGGTTGGATCATCTCATAATCCTCCAACGCGCGGCGCGCATAGCTCAAAAGATGTTTCAAAGGCTCCATAGGTTCAGGCGTCTTCCTCGGTGGTTTCGGGCTCTTCTACGGCTTCTTCTGCGGTTTCTTCCATTTCTTCGGCTTGTGCCTGCGCGGCGGCTTCCTCGGCCATTTCAGCGTCGGCCTCGGCTTGCTTTTTCATTGTTTCTTTCACTTTTTTCACCGCGTTGACGATCAAAAAGGCCGCGCCCGCCAACAGGGCAATTTTCAAGAACTGATGTTTCATTTTTCAAACCTTCTTTCTTTGGTTATTCTGCGTCAGGGAAAGCGCAGGCCGCGTAAATCTTTTCGGCGGTCGGCGTCATTTGCCGCGCGTTTTTTCCGCCAGCCGGCTCGTAAAGAAAGAGCGGCGGCAGAACGCGCAAGCCGGGAGCGGCGTCTTTTACCGCCTCGGTCAACACCATACAGGGTGCCGCGCCGGTATCCGAATGGACGAATACCGTTCGTTTCGGCTCCAAACGGTTTTCCCGCAAAGCCGAATACAAATCGGAGAGGCGTTCGGCGCGAAAAACGGTCACAAACCGACCGCCCGAGCCGAGCAAGCGCCCCGCGCAGGCGCAAAAATCAAAAATATCGCCAAAGCACTCGTGCCGCGCAATCTCCTTTTCGGGCGCGCGGTTCGTCTTGCCGGAATGCTCGGCCAAGTAGGGCGGGTTGGCAACTACCAGGGTGGGCGTGGCGGAAAAATCCTTCGCGCCAATCTCCCGCAGGTCTTTGCAAACCGGGCAAATTTGTTGTTCCAGCCCGTTCAAAGCGGCGTTCCGGCCAATCAGGTCGGCAAACGACGGTTGAATTTCCACCGCGGCGACCGATCCGACCTTTCCGGTTTTGGCCAGCAAAAGCGAAACGATGCCGGTGCCGCCGCCAAGCTCCACAGCAAACGCCGAGGGCGAGGGGCGAACGAACGCGGCAAGCAGATAGGCGTCGGTGCCGAAGGTCAGCCCGTCCTTTTTCTGGATCAGGCGCAGGTTTTCGTTCACTTCATCCAACCGTTCGCCGGGCAAAAGGGCAACATTCTTTTCCATAGCAGTTCTCCGAGTGCAGAATGAAAACGGCGGAGCAGAAATTTGGCTCTGCTCCGCCGGATTTCGCCGAAGATGTATCTTTAAGCTTCGGCAGGTGCGCCGACAGGGCAAACGCCTGCGCA
>CAMPBZ010000073.1 GCA_946641795.1 uncultured Clostridia bacterium | reverse complement strand
ATGCAATTGAGTACGATTGCGCCGATCCCACGCAAATGAACGCCTCTTTGGAGTTCAAAAACATTCCCGGACTGTTCGGCGCCGGTCAATTCAACGGCACTTCGGGCTATGAGGAGGCCGCCGCACAGGGTTTGGTTGCCGGGATCAATGCCGCGCGCAAGGTCAAAGGGCTGGAGCCCATGATTCTTTCGCGCACCGAAAGCTATATCGGAACTTTGATCGACGATCTGGTCACCAAAGGAACCAACGAGCCCTACCGGATGATGACCTCGCGCTCGGAATACCGTCTGCTGTTGCGCCAGGACAATGCCGACGCGCGCCTGACCCCGGTTGGCTACCGCGCCGGACTGGTCAGCGAGGAGCAATATGCGGCCTTTTTGCAAAAACACGCCCATATTGAGGCCGAAAAAGCGCGTTTGGAGCAGACTTTTGTCTCGCCGGAGGCCGCCAACCCCTTTTTGGAGGCGCTCGGCGAAACGCCCCTCAAATCCGGCGCTTCGCTTGCCGATTTGCTCCGCAGACCGGCCGTTACCTACGAAAAACTGGCCGAAATCGACCCAAATCGCCCCGCATTGAGCCGTTCCGAACGTATGACGATCACCAACGACGTCAAATACGCCGGTTATGTGACCCGCCAGAGCGCCGAGGTGGCGCGCCAGCGCAAACTGGAAGAAAAGCGTCTGCCGCCCGACATTTGCTACCGCGAGATCGCCGGATTGCGCATTGAGGCGGCGCAAAAGCTGGAAGCCATCCGGCCGTTGACCATCGGTCAGGCCTCGCGCATCAGCGGCGTCAACCCGGCCGACATTTCGGTTCTGCTGATTTACCTCGGCCTGCATTGACACCCCAACGGATCATTGTTTCACGTGAAACAGATTGGAAAACCCTGCGATTGTTTCACGTGAAACGGTCAAAATCAAAGAAAAAGGAGCGTTTTCTATGGAATATCCGGCATTTGAAGCACATTTTGCCTCTATTTTTGAAAAAAACGGGCTGGAACGCTTTTGCACCCCGGAAATCATCGAACGCTTTTATCGCTTTACCGAATACTTCCTTGCCGAGAACGCAAAGACCAATTTGAGCGCGATCCGCACGCCGGAAGAGATGATTGCCAAGCATTATGCCGATTGTCTGCTTGCTGAGCCGTTGCTGCCCAGGAACGCTACTGTTCTGGACGTTGGATGCGGCGGCGGGTTCCCGTGTATTCCGTTTGCCATCGTTCGTTCGGATTTGCAAATCACCGCCATTGACAGCACACAAAAAAAGATCGATTTCGTCAAAAGCGCCGCAAAATTGCTGAAACTTGACAATTTGATCTGCATTTGCGGCAGAATAGAGGAAAAACCGCAGGCAAAGCTACGCGAAACCTTTGATCTTGTCACCAGCCGGGCGGTTGCAAATTTGCCGGTGCTTGCCGAGCTGACCCTTCCGTTTGCAAAAACCGGTGGCGCGTTGCTCGCTCTGAAAGGCGCAAAAGGCGGCGAAGAGCTTGCCGCGGCGCAAAGCGCTATCAAAACACTGGGCGGAGCGCTCGAAACCGACCGCGAGGAAACTTTATATTGTCCGGCCGGGCAGGGGAGCGAATGGGTGCCCGAAGCGCGCCGCCTGTTCCTGATCCGCAAGCAGAAGCCAACGCCGCCGCAATACCCCCGCACCTACGCAACGATTGCAAAACGGCCGCTTTAAGCAAAAAAACAAGCAAAAGCCCGCGCTTTTTCGGCGCGGGCTTCTTTGTTTCACGTGAAACATTGTTTTTCGGTAAGCTTTGTTTCACGTGAAATCTTCTTGCTTGATCTTGCATTGTTTCACGTGAAACACGAAATTTGGAAAGGGAAGTCGGTTTTGCGCAAAGTCCGTCGGAACGTTTCACGTGAAACGCGAATTTTTTGCAACTTTTTGCAAAAAGGGGCTTGCAAATCAAGCGCGGCAATGTTATAATAATAAGGAAGGAACCGGCGCGGAAAGATTGGGCGGTTTGAACCCGGTTTTTCGCAAAAAGAACCGCATTTTTGCGGTTTTTGTCTTCTTTTTTGCAAAATGCGCCGCAATTTGAACAGAAAGGACGTTACATTATGGGAAAAATCATCTCCTTTGCCAACCAGAAGGGCGGCGTTGGAAAAACCACTTCCGCCGTCAATATGGCCGCCTCGCTGGGCGTTTTGGGCTACCGGGTGCTCCTGATCGACCTGGACCCCCAGGGGAACGCCACCAGCGGCCTTGGCATTTTGAAGAAGAACCTGAAAAAGACCGTGTTTGACTTTTTGGTGGAGGACGCCCCCGCCGAGGAGGTCATTTTGCCAACGCAGTACGCCGGGCTTTCGCTCATCCCCACGCAAACCACGCTGGCGCGCGCCGAGTACGAGCTGGGCGCAACCGAGGGCGGCGAATACATTATGCGCTCCAAGCTGGAACCTCTGCGCGAACAATTTGACTACATCCTCATCGACTGTCCGCCTTCGCTGGGAATGCTGACGGTAAACGCAATGGCTTCCAGTGACGGTGTCGTGATCCCGATGCAATGCGAGTTCTTCGCGCTGGAAGGTCTTTCCCAGCTGGTATTCACCATCAGCCGCATCCGCACGCACTACAACAAGGATCTCGCGGTCGCCGGCATCCTGATCACCATGTACAACAGCCGCCTGCACCACTCGGCGCTGGTTTTGGAGGAGCTGCGCAAGCACTACCCCGAAAAGCTGTTTGAAACCTCCATTTCGCGCAACGTCAAGCTCTCCGAGGCCTCCGGCAACGGAATGCCGGTTTACTACTACGCCAAGCGCAGCAAGGGCGCGCAGGATTATTTGAGCGTTTCCAAAGAGCTTTTGGAGCGCATCTGACGCGAATTGCCGCGCCGGGGAAGGGGATTTTCCCCTTTTCTCCCGCCCAACCCGCGAAAAATGTCGATTTTCATATTTTTTCCATATATGGTAAATTTTAGCAAGTATAGAAAGGGTAACAAGTATGGCAACTCAACGAGGACTTGGCCGTAATTTTTACGAGCTTTTGGACGATAACAGAATTACCAACGAAAAATCCGCCGCCGCAACGATGCTCCGCGTTGCCGAAATCGAGCCCCGCAGCGACCAGCCGCGCAAAACCTTTGCGCGCGAGCCGCTCGAAGCGCTGGCGCAGTCGGTCTCGCAGTTCGGCGTGCTCCAACCCATTGTGGTGCGCGAAAGCAAGCTGATGCCCGGAACCTACGAAATTCTGGCCGGTGAGCGCCGTTGGAGAGCCGCAAAAATGGCGGGACTTTCCGAAATTCCGGCCGTGGTGCTGGACGGCGACGAATTAAAGGCCGCGCAGGTGTCCATCATAGAAAACGTCCAGCGCGAGGACCTGAACCCGGTGGAAGAGGCGCTGGCCTACCAGGCGCTGATTGAAAACTTTGGGCTAACGCAGGAGTACGTGGCAAAACAGGTGGGCAAGAGCCGCTCGGCGGTGGCAAACCTGCTGCGCCTGTTGGACCTGCCGGACGAGGTTTTGGAACTGCTGCGCGACGGAAAGATCACCACCGGTCACGCGCGCGCCCTGCTGGGGTTGAACGACCCCGCCGGCATTCTTCCGCTGGCCAACCGCATTGTGGAAAAAGACCTTTCGGTGCGCGATGTGGAACGCACCATTCGCCTGTTGAACTACGATAAGGAGGCCACCGAAAAAGAGGACGCCGCCGCGGTTCAGCGCAAGGTGTATATGAAGGATCTGGAACACCGCGCCGTGGAAAAACTCGGCCGCCGCGTTCGCATTCTCAAAACCGCCAAAAAGAAGGTGGTGGAGCTGGCCTACTCGGATGACGAAGACCTTGCCGCGCTCCTCTCCTCCATTTGCGGCGCCGACTTTTTTGCCGGTGAAGAAACCGAGTAAAACGCCCCGATCTTCCTCTGAAAAACCGCGCATTTCGCACCCACGGGGTGCAAATTCCGGGGCAGAGGAGGGGACAAATCGCCCCGACCGGCGAAACGGTCAAAAAGTGCGAGTTTCGCATATACGGGGTGCAAATTCCGGGCAGGAAAGCAGGGTCGCTCCGGCCGCCCGGAAACCCCTTGATTTTTCGTTCTACGCAATGCAAATTTTGATAAAATGAACCGGCGTTTGCCGGAAAGAAAGAAGGCATTTCCCTATGTTAGATTTGAAATTCATTAAAGAAAATCCCGAAGAAGTGATCGCCCGCCTGGCCAAGAAAGGCCGCGACGCGAAAGAGGACGTGGAGGCCATCATCCGTCTGGACGCCGAGCGCCGCGCGCTGATTGCCGAGACCGAGGCCATTAAAGCCGAGCAGAACAAGACCAACAAGCTGATCCCGCAATATAAAAAGGAAGGGAAGGACACCGCCCCCATTTTTGCCGAAATGAAGGAACTGGGCGCACGGTCGAAAGCCATTGACGAAAAACTGCGCGAGGTGGAGACCCAGCTCACCGGTTTTATGCTCGGCCTTCCCAATATGCCCGACCCCGACCTTTTGGGCGGCGGCAAGGAGAACAATGCGCCGCTCCGCTATTTCGGCGAGCCCCGCAAGTTTGATTTTGAGCCCAAAAACCACGTCGATCTCTGCACCGATCTCGGTCTGATCGACTACAAGCGCGGCGCCAAGCTTTCGGGCAACGGCTTTTGGATCTACTCCGGTCTGGGCGCGCGCCTGGAATGGGCCATCCTCAATTATTTCATCGATTTCCACATCGGCAACGGCTACCAGTTTATGCTCGTTCCGCACATGCTGGGCTACGAATGCGGCCTGACCGCCGGGCAGTTCCCCAAGTTCCAGGACGAGGTTTACTGGCTGGAAACCGCCGAGGATGAGCGCCGCCGCTTTATGCTACCCACCGCCGAGACCGCGCTGGTCTCGCTGCACCGCGACGAAATTCTGACCGAGGCCGACCTGCCCAAAAAGTATTTCGCCTACACCCCCTGCTTCCGCCGCGAGGCCGGCTCCTACCGCGCCGACGAACGCGGAATGGTGCGCGGCCACCAGTTCAACAAGGTGGAAATGGTGCAGTACACCCTGCCCGAAAAGAGCGACGAGGCCTTTGAGGAGCTGGTTGCCAACGCCGAAAACCTGGTCAAGGGTCTGGGCTTCCATTTCCGCACCGTCAAGCTGGCCGCCGGCGACTGCGCTTCCACAATGGCGCGCACCTACGATATTGAAATCAATATCCCGTCCATGAACGGCTACAAGGAAGTTTCCTCGGTTTCCAACGGGCGCGATTATCAGGCCCGCCGCGGAATGATCCGCGTCAAACGCGAGAACGGCAAAACCGAGTTTGTGCACACGCTCAACGGCTCCGGACTTGCCACCAGCCGCATTTTCCCCGCCCTGGTGGAGCAAAACCAGAACGCCGACGGATCGGTCACCGTTCCCGAAGTTCTGCGCAAGTATTTGGGCATTGACGTTATCAAAAAATAATTCCGCATTTGCCGGTTCGGTGCGCCCTGGGTTCGGTTTTTCGCACCGGACCGGCCGGTTTTTTCAAAAAACGGAGGGGGTTTTATGACCTTTTTTCTGAATTACACCACCGTGTGGGAGCGCTTTTTGGAGTGGTACCGCGGCTCGTGGATGGATCGGTTTTTCGCCTTCCTGTTCGAGCGCGTGTTTGTGGTCGCCTTTGCGGAGTACCCGAAAATCCCGCTCTCGCCGAACGCCGGCGCCGTTGCGCGCAACTTGATCCTTTCTTTTTTGGTCGCCTTCTGGATCGCCGCCGTTACAATGGCATATATCAAATCGGTGCCGGGCGGCTTTATCCGCCGTCTGCTTGCGCTGGGCGCGGTCGATGAGGAACACGCCGTCACGCTTGCCGAGGCTGGCTATCGGAGGTCGGCCGCTGTTCGCCGCGACCTGGCCCGCGGGGGCGCGCTTGCAAAACTGCTCTGCCGGGTTGGCGACGGAAAGCACACCGTCGCCGGAGCGGCAGTGCCGCCTGCCGAAAACGGGTCTGCGGAAACGGCGGCAGTGCCGCCTGCCCAAAATGGGTCTGCAAAAGCGGTTTCTTCATCAGAAAAAGCTGACCC
>CAMPBZ010000072.1 GCA_946641795.1 uncultured Clostridia bacterium | reverse complement strand
TACAATATATGCGGAATTTGCGCACAACGTGCCGAAAGCCGAGGAAAAACGGGAACTTTACCCCCGCTTTTCCGGAGAAACCGATGGCGGGTAAAGTCATGCATTTCCATAAATATTTTTTATGAAAAAAAGGAGTATTTATGTGGAATGAACCAAGATGTTCTGATCAAGCTCAGCGGGATTACCAAGGCGTTTGACGGCGAGACCGTCCTGGACAATATGGATCTGGAGATCCACGACAAGGAGTTTGTTACGCTCCTCGGCCCTTCCGGTTGCGGAAAGACCACTACGCTTCGCATCATCGGCGGGTTTGAAACGCCGGACGCGGGGGATGTTTTTTTTGACGGGGAACGCATCAACGATGTTCCCGCCTACAAGCGCCAGGTCAACACGGTGTTCCAGCGCTACGCGCTCTTCCCGCATCTCAACGTTTACGATAACGTGGCGTTCGGCCTGCGCCTTTCCCACGTTCCGAAGGCGGAAATTGAAACGCGCGTAAAAGAAATGCTGGAAATGACCGGTCTGCGCGGTTTTGAAGCCCGCAAGCCGAGCACCCTTTCGGGCGGCCAGCAGCAGCGCGTTGCCATTGCCCGCGCGCTGGTCAATCAGCCGCGCGTGCTCCTTTTGGACGAACCGCTCGGCGCGCTCGACCTGAAACTGCGCAAGGATATGCAAAACGAGCTCAAACGCATTCAGCACGCCACCGGCATCACCTTTATTTACGTAACGCACGATCAGGAAGAGGCGCTTTCCATGTCGGATACCGTGGTGGTTATGTCCCGCGGAAAGATCCAGCAAATCGGCACCCCGACCGATATTTACAACGAGCCGGTCAACGCGTTCGTTGCTGACTTCATCGGCGAATCCAACATTCTGGACGGCATTATGATTGCCGATAAACAGGCAAAATTTGCCGGGCAGACCTTTGTTTGCGTGGACGGCGGATTTGAGCCCAACGAGCCGGTGGATATCGTCATTCGCCCCGAGGACGTGGACGTGGTCCCGGTGGAAAAGGGAATGCTTGCCGGCAAGGTCTCCTCGGTCACCTTCAAGGGCGACTATTATGAAATTATTGTCGATATCCGCGGTTTCAAATGGATGATCGAGACCTCGGACTACGTTGCGCCCGAAACCACCATCGGGCTTTCCATTGACCCGGACGCCATCCACGTGATGAAAAAATCCGAATATTCGGGAATGTTCGGCGACTATTCCACCTTCTCCGAGGAGATGGATCACCTCTCGGATCCCGATGCCGGGCAGGGCGCGGAGGAAGCGGCGGAATGAAAAAGAAGCTTTCGCTCCTGGAGCGTATGGCGGCGGTCCCGCACATCGTGTGGATCGCGCTGTTCATCGTCGGGCCGATGCTGTTTGTGCTTTATTTTGCATTTACCGATAAGAACAATCAGTTTTCGTTCTCCAATATCGGTCAGCTCGGCAACTATTCGCATATTTTTCTGCTCTCGGTTCTGTTTGCCCTTATCGCAACGGCCGTCTGCCTGTTGATCGGCTATCCGCTTGCCTATTTTATGGCAAGATCCAAGCCCTCCACGCAAAGAATATTGATGATTTTGCTGATGCTCCCGATGTGGGTCAGCCTGCTCATCCGCACCTACTCGCTTTTGGTGCTGTTGGATAACGGCGGCCTCATCAACTCGTTGCTCAAAGCAATGGGGCGCAAGGAGCCGCTCAAAATCATCGGCACCGGCTTTGCGGTCGTGCTGGGTATGATCTACGATTTTCTGCCCTATATGGTGTTGCCCATTTACACCTCTATTTCCAAGCTGGACAACCGCTACCTGGAAGCGGCGGCCGACCTTGGCTGTACCCCGGTGGGAACCATTTTCCGCGTGGTGCTGCCCCTGACCGTTCCCGGCATTCTTTCGGGCGTTACCATGGTGTTTGTCCCCTCCATTTCCACCTTCTACATTTCGCAAAAGCTGGGCGGCGGAAAAATGGAGCTGATCGGCGATACCATTGAGCGGCAGTTCAAACAGGCAACGGCAAACGCCTACCACGTCGGCGCGGCGCTCTCGCTGGTGATGATGATTTTGATTTTGATCTCCACCTTGATTATGAACAAGATCTCCGACGGCGACGAAGGGGGTGTGCTGGTATGAAGGTGTTTTCCAAAATCTATCTCGTTCTCATCTTCCTGTTGCTCTACGCGCCCATTCTGGTATTGATCGTTTTTTCGTTCAACGAGAAAGGCTCCTTTGCCGCTTACACCGGCGTTTCCCTCAAATGGTACCGCGAGCTGTTCCGCGATTCCACCGCGTTGGATTCTCTGCGCAATTCGCTGGTGCTGGCCGTCAGCTCGGCGGCCGTGGCAACCGGAATTGGCACCTTTGCGGCGCTGGGGCTGGATCGGATGCGCCTGCGCTGGCTCAAAAACAGCATTTCGGCCGTGACCAATATTCCAATGATGAACCCGGATATTGTCACCGGCGTTTCGATGATGTTGTTGTTCGTGGCGGTGGGCGGCATTCTGCAAACCGATCTGACCGGCTTTTTCAGTATGTTGATCGCCCATATCACGTTCAGTCTGCCGTACGTTATTCTTTCCATTCTGCCGCGCTTCAAGCAGTTTGACCGCTCCTTGCGCGAGGCGGCAATGGATTTGGGCTGTACGCCGGCGCAAAGCTTTTTCAAAATCGAGTTCCCGCATATCCTGCCGGGAATTGTGACCGGTTTTATTATGGCGTTCACCCTTTCGCTGGACGATTTCGTCATCAGCCATTTCGTCAGCTCGCCCGACTTTGTTACCCTGCCGCTCTATATTTACAACCAGACGGCGCACAAGGTCAAGTACAGTATGTACGCGCTTTGCACGCTCATCATTCTTGCCATTCTGGTTCTGCTTCTGCTGGTCAATTTCGTCAGCGGGATCGGTGCGCGCGGCAAACGGAAAAAGGAAATTGCTTAAAGAAAGGAATATATAAAAAATGAAAAAAATCATCTGTCTCGTTCTTGCGGTTTTTCTGCTGTTGCCCGCGCTGGCGCTTTCTTCCTGCGGCGAAAAGGCAACCACGCTTTATGTTTACAACTGGGGCGAATATATTTCCGACGGTTCCGAAGGCTCCTACAATACCAACAAGGAATTTGAAGCCTGGTATTTTGAAACCTACGGCGAGCGCGTCAAGGTCAACTACACCACCTACGACTCCAACGAGGATATGTACGCCAAAATTTCGGGCGGCGGGACCAAGTACGATATCGTCATTCCCTCGGACTATATGATCGCCCGGATGATCAAAGAGGGAATGCTCCGCAAGATCAACAAAGAGAACATTCCCAACCTGAAAAACATCGACCTTTCCCCCGTCTTTGGCGAGGCGAAGCCCTACTATGACCCCGAGCAGGAGTATTCGGTTCCCTATACCTACGGCACCGTGGGCATTATTTACGACACCACCAAGGTGGCCGAGGAGGATCTGACCGGCTGGGATTTGATGTGGAACGAGAAATACAAGGGCGACATTCTGCAATTCAACAACTCGCGCGACGCCTTTGCAACCGCAATGTTCAAGCTGGGTTACAGCGTCAACACCACCGACGAAGCCCAGTGGCGCGCGGCGCTGGAAGAGCTGAAAACGCAGCGCACCAAATGCGACCCCGGCTACGTGATGGACGACGTGTTCAACAAAATGGAAACCGGATCCGCCGCCATTGCCCCCTACTACGCCGGCGACTTTTTGACGATGTACGAGGAAAACGATAACCTTGCCCTGTTCTATCCGCCCGAAGGCACCAATATTTATGTGGACGCCATGTGCATTCTGAACACCAGCAAGAACTCCGAAATTGCCGAGCGGTATATCAACTTTATGCTCTCCGAGGAGCCTGCCATTGCCAACGCCGAGGCAACCTACTACGCTTCCCCCAACAAGCTGGTGGTCAACAGCGAGGTTTACAAGAGCGATATGGCCGAGGTGCACGAGGATGTAATGGATATTCTGTACGGCACCAGCGAAATTCCAATGCAGTTTTATGAAAACCTGCCCGATGAAACGCTCGAATTGATCAACGAGCTTTGGGAAAAGGTGAAAATCAATTAAAAAGCAAAAAAAGCGAAGGGGAACCGATTTTCGGGTTCTCCTTCGCCTTTCTTTTGCCCGCCTTCCCTTGACAGACAACCGGAAACGTGGTAGAATGAAAGGCGAAGAACCAAGGAAAAACAGGAGGGCTTTTATGAGCTTCAAATTGTTTTGGAAAAAGACCAACCGCGGGCTTTGGCTCGGGCTGGTTCTGCTGGTTGCGCTGGCCTTGTTCATCATCATCGGCGAGGTGCGCTTCGGCTTGCAGAAAAAGGAGATCCGCGCCACGGCAAAAGAGTACGCCCGCGCGCTTCTTTCGGTCAATGTGACCGAGGGCGCGCTCGGTGAGGACGGCTACCTGACCGAGGCGCAGAAAACGGCGCAAAAGGCGGCGCTGGATCAGATTGCCAAGGACTACTGGTACACCGGAAGCGCGGACATCAATTCGCGCAACTACGATCTTGCAACGCTGGACGATCTTTTAAGCAAATGGCAGAGCGTCACGCCGGGCGCGGTCACGGCAATTTCCTGCCGGGCCGACGATTGGGAGGTTGAGATCACGCGCGACGGCCCCGGCCGGGTGCTGGTCACGCTGACAACCGACCGGATCGAAGTGCGCGGTACGGGCGCGGACGTAAAAGAGGGGACCGAGGAAGGGCTCCTGTTCCCAACGTCGGCTACGGGTCGGGTACCGGCCGCGGGCGAATGGAGCGGCGAATGCAGGGTCTATTTTTCACTGGAACTGATCCGTAGCGGCGGAAAATGGCTGGTTGCCGGAATGAACGCCAGCACCGGCTCGGGCTATTATTACGGCTACGGCATGCTCGGTATGGTGAGCTGAAAGGGGGGAGACAAAATGAATATGGAAGGCAAACACCCCGTTCTGCAAATCTCCCACCTTTACAAAACGCTGGGCAAGCGCAGGATCTTGCAGGACGTCAGCTTTGAAACGTACAGCGGCGAAGTGTTCGGCTTTTTGGGGCCGAACGGCGCCGGCAAAACGACCACCATCAAAATCGTCGTCGGCCTGCTGATGCTGGACGAAGGCGAGATCTCCATTGACGGCTTTGACCTGCGCCGGCAGTTTGAAAAGGCGATGGCGCTGGTGGGCGGCATTGTGGAAAACCCCGAGTTTTACCCCTATCTTTCGGGGCACGATAATTTGAAAATTTACGCCGACGCGCACGGCGGCATTGGCGAGGAGCGCATTGCCGAGGTGGTGCGTATGGTGGGGCTGGAAAACCGCATCAAAGAAAAAGTGGGCCGCTATTCGCTGGGTATGCGCCAGCGATTGGGCGTAGCGCAGGCCATTCTGCACCGCCCGCGCCTGTTGGTACTGGATGAGCCCACCAACGGCCTGGACCCCGCCGGAACCAAGACCTTGCGCGATCTGATCCGCAAATTGGCGCACGAGGAGGGCATTTCGGTTCTCGTTTCCAGCCACCTGATGAGCGAAATGGAAATGATGTGCGACCGCGTTGGCATTATTACCGACGGCATTCTGCGCGCGGTCAAGCCCATCGACCAAATGATCGCCGCCGCGTCGCCCGACCACGCGGTCTATCTGCTCCGCGTGGACAATGCCGAGGCGGCCGAGGCTGCTTTGGCGGGTCTGGAACAGGTTGCAGTCAAGCGCGGCGAGCCCGGAGAACTGGAAATCACGCTTCCCGCCGCAAACGAGGAAGAACTGCTTGCCGCCGTCAACCGCGCCGTCTTTGAAAAGGGCGTTCGCCTCTACACGGTAACGAAAAAAGAGCACCGCCGTTTGGAGGACGTGTTTATCGAAATGACGAAAGGGGGCGACCAAATTGGCTAAATTTTGGGCTTTGGTGGGCAACGAGAACCTCAAACTCCGCCGCCGCAAACTCATTTGGATCGCACTGATCGTCATTGTGGTCGTTTCGCTCGGCTTTTCGGCAATGATCGGCATTTTCACAAACTTTCTGAACGGTCAGGATTATTATACCATCTCCGATTTTCCCGCGTTTTGCCAAACGGAGATCGAGTTCGCGCAGGAGGGGATGCAAAAC
>CAMPBZ010000071.1 GCA_946641795.1 uncultured Clostridia bacterium | reverse complement strand
TGCGCCGTGCAGGGTGCTGCCATAGGCAAGGTAGGGGTTGAGTTGGAGCAAAAAGCGCTGTTCGTCGCTCAATTTTTCCAGCTCCTCCTCCCGGAACGGGTGCTCGGCAAGGTCGCGCTCAATCTGCGCGTTCCACTCGCAAAGGAGTTCCATCCGGAGTTTTTCCCGCGAGATTGGGTCACCTTCCCGGATGGCGCCGAACACGCGGACAACCGCCTCCGAGGCGAAACGACTGCCCCACTCGCTACGGATATACAAACTGCCGCCGTGCCCGTCGCAGGCGGTGATGATGGTGCGATCCCCCGTTTGCAGGGCGACCGAATGATCCTGGCAGGGAGCACCGCTTTTTTGGTGAGAATACCCCACCGCGGAAATTTGAAAAGCCGTAAGCGATTGGTTTACCATTCCCAATCCTCCTCTCCGAGCGCGGTTTGAATTTGAATATCGATTTGTTTGGTGACCGCCCGTTTACTGCCGCCGCGCTGGACCAGGCTGGACTGCGAGCAGACCTGCGAGGCGGTCAGCACGATGATTTGAATGATGCGGGAAAGCAGCTTGGAATTGTAGCACCCGATGACGTCACCGTTTCCGGAAACGAACTCGTGCAGCGTGTCCATCGTCCGCTGGTCGTCCAGCCCGATGGCAATGCCGTATTTGAGGGCGACGCGGAACCACGGGAGCGCACGCAGGGCCTTTAATTCATCCTTCACGTTTTTGGTCGGGTGGCCGTCGGTCAGCAGGAGCAGGATGGGCGCAACACCGCCGAAATCCGGCATAATTCCGCCCTTGGACTGCTTTTTGAGCAGGTCGGCAAGCGTCAGGTAGGCCAGGTGCAAATTGCTCTGCCCGCCGGCGCGAATGTCGGCAAAATCAAAGTTCTCAATCGCTTTGCTGCGGTCGCCGTTCAAAAGGGTGGCCTCGGTGGAGAACGGAACGACGGTCAGAAAGAAATCGACGTTGACATTCTCATCCTGCATTTCGATCAGGTGCGCTTTGATGTCGCGCAGTGCGCTGTTGACCTGCGCGATCCGCTCGCCGCGCATACTGGTGGACGCGTCCACCAGCAGAATGATGTGAAACGGTCGCTTGGCGATCCGGTCTGTCATTTCGGTTACCATTCGATGTCATCCACCTCTTCCAGTTTGCCTGCAACCTCGGCAACGGCGACCTCATTGTTGTTGACCACCGCGCCGCCGGCGCCCGTGCCCTTGCTGGACGAATTGGATTTGACCTTGGAAGCGGTGACGGCAATGACCTGGATGGCCTTGCGGAGCGCCTCGGCGGTGTAAACTTTGAGCACCGTTTCGGGGTTGCCGGTAAACTTATTGAGCACATCCATCGCCTCGTCGGAGTTGATGCCAACGGCAAGCGCATATTTGAGCGCCACGCGGAACCAGCCCTTCTTTTTCAGCTCGTTCAGGCGGGTTTCCCAGTCGGGACTGGTTGGCAGGCCGTCGGTCATTAAGATCAGGATGGGCGCAACGCCGCCGATATCCGGCATTTGGCCGCCGTTGGACTTTTTGGAAAGCCACTTTCCCAGTTCGGAATAGGCGGCGGAAAGATTGGTGCCGCCCTCGGGCGAAAGATCCTTCCACTTAAAATCCGAAACACTCTTCGGCTCGGAATAGACCCATTTTGCGCTATCGCTGAATTGGAGCGCCGAAATGCGGATCTCGGCGTCCGAGGTGTCTTCCTGAACCTCTGGCATAATGCTCATCACATCGCGGATGGCGTTGTTGACGGCGCCCAGCTTTTCCCCGGCCATGGAGCCGGAGTTGTCGATGATGAACATCAGGTTCAGTTCCTGTCTTGCAATGCCGTCGCCCAGCATTCTGTCGCCGGTCATTCTTTCTTCATTCATTCTTTCTTCGCTCATTTTTGAATTTCTCCTTTTGTATTTTCGTTAAATTTGATGGAAAGGTTTTGAACGATGGGGATAACGCCGCCCTGCGGGATGATTTTGACCGTTCCGGCCGTATCGCGGACGGCGGTGTCCTGCGGAGTGTTCAGGCGGATGCCCCAAAGCGCGAGGTTCTTCTTGTTCTGGATCACCTCGCCGATCTCTTGGTTGTACTGCGAGGAGAACTTATCCAAGAGGGGCGCATAGAGCCGTTTGCCGGGTTCCAGCGTGACGCGGTGTTTGCCCACCGAAAGCCAGGCCACCGCGGGCGCGGGCTTGCCGCAGGCCGGGCAAACGGCGGTTTTCTGCTTTTCCTCAAAGCCATAGATCATCTCGTAACCGCAAGAGGGGCAGGTCATCAGTTCATCGCGGTAGGCGGAGAGCAGACGGAGCCATTCCAGCTCGGTGGTGCGCTCGTTCTCGCGGTCGGCAAGCCCATCCACAAAGGTGCGGTGGAATGCCTCTTTGATGTAGAGCGGCAGATAGGGCCAGCGGCGGATGACGCTGGTATGGTAGCCGCGGATGGGACGATTGGAGCGGTCTGTTTTGTGGAAGGTAAACACCGGGTTGCCGCCGTAAAGGTCATATTCGGCCTTCTCGTCGATCACATCGTACTGTTTGAGCCGCTCGCCCTCATAGGGGTTGCCCAGACAGAGCGCCATAAACAGGATAACGGCAAGCGAGAAACGATCGGAGTGAATGTCCGGCAGCTGCTCACCGCGCACGATCTCGGGCGCCATATAGCGCATTTTGCCCAGGATGCCGAGGTTCTTCTTGTCGGCGGTCACGTTGTCGTTGTCACAGATCAGCAAATCGCCGGTGTCGGGATCCAGAAAGAAACTGCCGTCGTTCAGGTCTTGATAGGAATACCCGCTCTCGTGGAGCTTTTTGAAGGCGGCGCACAGGCGGATGCACCAATGCAGTAGCACGGCGCGGCTGCGGAAGGGCGTTTTGCCGGTCAGGTAGGAGACGAAGGAAACGTAGTTCTTCGGTCGCAGGTCCATCAGGTAGCCGATATGTCCGTCGGTAAAATCGAGGAGCTGTTTGGGCCAGAGAAAGTCCTCCGAGGGGACGCCGCGGTCGATGTTGTTTTTCAGGTTGTAGCGAAAATCCTCGCTTTCAAAGTCTTTATAGACCTTCAAGGCAAACGGTTGCCCGTTGCGAGTGACCAGGTAAACTTCCCCCTGGCCGCCCTCGCCGAGCAGTTTCTGGACGACGATGGAATCGCCGCCGCCCAGATCGATTTTGTCATTCTTGTTCAGTAACATAATAACCCCCTGATCTCAAATTTTGGAGTAGCAGTCAATCATCGCCGTCAGCAGTTGGTTGGTTTCGGGATCGATGAAAAAACCGAAGATATTTTTGAGCGCCAGGCGCAGCAGAATGCCGTACTCGCACCACTCCGGTTTGAGGTGGCCGGAAAGCACCAGCGCGTAATCGGTGCAATCCTCCTCTTCGATCGAAAGATACTGCGAAAGCGGGTCTGCCGGCCACATCATGGCAAGCTCCCAGAGCGACTGTTCATCCCTCCCTTTGCCGAAAAAGGCGATCGAAAGGTCGCAGGAGCCGTCCTCTTGCTGGCTGATATGTATGCAGGCAGGGTGGCCGTGGAATTCAAACAGCTTTTCGGCGCAGGGCGGGTTCTCTTCCCGTTCCACCGATTTTGCAGGGTATCCGCCGGGGACCGGGTTCCCTTGCCAATCAAGCCCGAAAGTACCCTGCATTGCTTCGGCAAGCACGGTTGCCAGCATATCGGCTTTGGGAAGCTTGTCCAGGCGGTGCGAGAAGATGTCGTCAAAGTCGCCCTGCCCAAGAATGGGAGCGCCGTAGCGATCCTCTATGGTATCAGCCACCTCGTTGAAAATCTCTCTCAGTTCGTGTTCGCTCTCGGGAATGTTTTCGTTGTTTGATTTCTTGTCTTTTCTCATATCAATACCTCTCTTTCTTTGGTTCACTTTTCAATTTGCGGCGTTTCCGGCGTTCCACCAACAACATATTGCAGATACTTGTGCTTGGGAAGCTTGACGCCATAGGCCTTTGCGCTTTCTTCCTGCTCTAACAAAAAGCTTGCGGCTTCGGGCAGCCCTTCCATGGCAGCCTCGACGATCAGTTGGTAGCCGCGTGCCGGCTCGAAAACTCGAATGCCCTCGATGTAGGTTTTGCCGAGCATAAACTTGGCGCTGGCGACCTGCCGCTCGGCGTAAACGTCGTCTTTGTGCTCGTGGATCAGGCGGGAATAATAACTGCCGGCATCACCTTCATCCAGGTGTTCCCTTTGCACCAACTCAAAACGCTCGTCTTCGATCTTGCGTGCCTCGGCGCTCTCATCGTCGCCCAAAAGCGGGACCGAATACTCGCACCGGTGGACCACGTGGTAGAACGGGATAAGAGAAACGCATTCGATCTCGATGGGGTCATAGTAGTATTGAAGCAACTGGACGAGCGCCATAAATAACTGTGCGTCGGCACAGCCGAGGTTGGCGGATCGTTCCATCAACCGGAAGGATTCTTCCAGGTCGACCGGCACCCCCAATCCGCGCTGATACATCAGCGAAAGGTTGAAGTAGCCTGCACCGCCGTCCTCATAGCAGGAAGCGCGATAGCAGCGCATTGCTTTTTGGTAATCCCGCTCTACGCCCAGCCCCTGCTGGTAGAGAAAGCCGAGGTTGCAGGCGGCAAGGGGATCCTGCCGCTGGCGCATCAGTGCTTGGTAGGCGGCGGCCGCGGCGGCATAGTCTTGCTTTAAGAAACGAGCATTGGCATTCAGTAATTCGTTCATCTGTTTACCTCCTTTGCTTTTGTCTTGCATTCTTACTATAAGCGGTTACCATACACTATTTTTGTGGGAAACCGAAATTCGTTTTCTACTTTTCGAAAAACTTCTCGGTTCTCTTCCCAACCATACTATAAGCCCCTTTCCCCCACTATCTATGGTGAATTCTTATTCTTTTTTCACTTTTTTGCTTGAAAAGTTTGCCGGGATATGATAAAATGGTTGCGAAATCTACCATTTGAAAGGATTTTTGCACTATGGGAAGAGGCTCCGGCAAAACGGCAAAATGTATTAAAATGCTGCAATATCTGCGTTCCGGTAGAACTGTAAAAATCAAGGAGATCGCGGCATTTTTAGACGAGAGCGACACGTTCGACAGCAAGGACGAGGTCGAGCAGAAAAAGGCGATGCGGAACGTGGTGGAATACCGGAAAGAACTGGAAAAGGCCGGTTACATCATTGAATATACGTCGGGGCAAAACGGCGGATATAAGCTGGCAAGCGGCGAACTGATCCCATCGGTCAAATTTGAGGACGAGGAACAAAAATCGCTTGTGGAGGCCGCCGCCTTCCTGCGCGGAAGAGCAGATTTTCCGTGGTCGAGTGCGTTTGAAACTGCTATGAGCAAACTGTTTGCCTCGGTCAAACACGACGAGGAAGAGCCCCTGCTTGCCATTCAGATCAAAAAAGGAACGATGAGTGACAAACAAATTGCAGAGCGGTACAACACGATTGAATATTGCATCAAGCGGAAAGACAAACTGTTGATGCACTATCTTTCCAACGACAATCAGGTGCGCGAACGGATCTTTCACCCCTACAAACTGTTCATCTACAACGAATCCTGGTTTACTATCGGCTACTGCGAGCTGGCGCAGGATTTTCGCGTTTTCAAGTTGGTGCGCATCAAGGATTGCCACTCGATCGGGCAAAAGTTCCGGAAATCGCGGCTTTACAACGAAAAGGATCACTTTGACGAATTCGGCTTCAAAGGCCCGGGCAGCGGGCCCAACCCCACCAATCACGACGAGTGGATCCACATCAAGCTCAAACTGACCGGCCGCCCCGCGATGTGGGTAAAGGATTCGGTTTACGGGAAAAATCAAATTTTGACCGAGGTCGAAAACGGCGCCACGATTTTGGAATGCGATATGCACTACCGCTCCAACACCATTCGCTTTGCGCTAGGGTTCGGTGAGGATTGCGAGGTGCTGGAACCAAAGTGGCTCAAAGAGGAACTTGTCCGCCAGGCCGAGCGGATTCTCGAAATTGAAAAACCGAAGAGTTGATTGCCGGTAAGAAGGTCTCTGTTAGGAGGCCTTCTTTTCGCTTTCCCGGCGAGATTTCAGAAATGCCGGTTCGTTCTTGTCGGTGATAATGTGGAACCCATCGTCTCTCGTGCTACTCAAAATGATTGGGTAATCCACGTAAATAT
>CAMPBZ010000070.1 GCA_946641795.1 uncultured Clostridia bacterium | reverse complement strand
TGGGGTGGATGCCGCTGGGAATGCCGCGGCCGTCGTCCTGTACCGAAACGCTGTTATCGGGGTGCAGGGTGACCTGGATGCGGTCACAGCGGCCGGCCAGCGCCTCGTCGATGGAGTTATCCACAATTTCGTAAACGAGGTGGTGCAATCCACGCGCAGAAGTGGACCCGATATACATACCCGGTCTTTTGCGAACGGCTTCCAGCCCTTCCAGTACCTGGATCTGGTTCTCGTCATAGGTGTGATCCTCTGCGGCGCGCTCGGCAAGGGTATCGCCGGGCGTATCCGAAAAGGTGGCGTTGTCGGTCTCGGGGCCGATGACGACCTCGGGCGCCTGATTTTCCATTTCGGCGGGTTCCGTTCCGGTTTCGATGATTGGGTTTTTCTCGTTCTGTTCCATTCCGATCTCCTTTTTGTTTTACGTTTGCGGGCGTTGGCCCGGCGGTGAAAACGGGTTACTGATTTTTATGGTTAGATGGTTTTGAAATACAAGTTTCAATGTTTGCTTTCGGCTCGGCCGGCGAGCGAGGCGGGCGAGAGCTGGGAAAAGCAGACGCGCAGTTCGTTTTTTTGCGTTTTTTTACGGAGTTTGCGAAAGCCGGTACGGCTGTCGGTTTCCCGCGGGGTCTTTTTATACAGCACGAAGGATTTGGGCAGCTCTACCGAAGCAAACTCCACTCTTCCCTCGGCCTGGGCGCCGGCGATGTACTTTTTGGTCACCGCCGAAACGGTGGCGGTATCGGCGTCAAAAATGCCGATGATATCCCTGGTACGCAAATTTTTATTGTTTCCCGCGTGTAGATACATACCCGGCTCCTTTCCGAACATTTTCCCCCGCTTTTCTCAAAAGCGGGTAGGGTTCGGGGCGACGCCCCGAGGTCTTTTTTCGCGCTCCGCGCGAACAAAAAGCACCGAAGGTTCGCGCCAAAGGCGCGAAGGAAGGTCGTGGAGCTTTGCTCCACACCTCACCAGCTTTTTTGGAAAAAAGCTGGGCAAAAAACTTATTCTCTCGCGCGCGCATTATGCGCGCACGCGCACGCGCGCGCGTAGAAGACCGCCGCTTTTTGAAAAAGCGGCACCAAAAACTTTTCCGCGCTTTTTGAAAAAAGCGCGCCAAAAACTTTTGGTTCTTGGTTATCTGAAATCGTTTCTGCAACTGGCTTGGGTTTATTTATTTAGGTCGTTCGTTTTATGCAAATGATGCGAAATATTCGCCGTTCTCTACGCGGATCACTTTGCCCGCCGCGGGAAGATTTTCCTCGCAGGTGGTAATAATCACCTGCCGCCCCACAATCTTTTCGGCCAAATACGCCCTTCTCGAAGCGTCCAGCTCGGAAAACACGTCGTCCAAAAGGTAGGCCGGCATCTCGTGGCAGACCTCCTCGCAAATGCTCCCCTCGGCCAGCTTGATTGCCAGCGCCAGCGACCGCTGTTGCCCCTGCGAGGCAAACATTCTTGCCGCCTTGCCGTTCAAATCTATGCTCACGTCGTCCTTGTGCGCACCCCAAAGGGTGCTCTCGGCGGCAATCTCGCGCTCGTGGTTGCTCATCAGCTTTTCAAAATAGGCCTGCTCGGCGGCCTCTTCGTCCTCAAACAGTTCTGCCTCCCGGTGCAGCGACGGCTCGTAGCAAAGCTTTGGCACTTCCCCGCCGCCCGTCATTTCTGCAAAGATTTCCTTTACCTTCGGATCCAAAAGGTCGCAATAGCGCTTGCGGTAGCCCGAAAGCACCGCCGCCTCCTTGGCCAGCCCTGCCGACCAAAACTCAATCGTCTCCTTGAAGGTTTTGGGGTCTTCCCCGGCGGCTCTCAACAGCTGGTTTCTCTGTTTGAGCACCTTATTATAATTTTGCAGACTGCGCAGATAGGCCGGATACAGCTGCGATATGGCAACGTCCAGAAAACTGCGCCGCTCGCCCGGCCCTTCCTTAACCACCGAAAGGTGCTCCGGGCAAAACAGCACGGTGCGAAACAGCCCCACCGCCTCCGAGACCTTGGTCAGCCGCACACGGTTGTGCTCGATCCTGCGGCGCTTGCCTTTGAGTAGGCGCACGGTCAGGTTCTGCTCGCGCACCGAGTCGGCATAATCCAAAGAAATCTCAAACATCTCGGCGCCGAAACGGATCATTTCCTCATCCGAAGAGGTGCGAAAACTTTTGCCCAGCGAGGCGTAGAAAATGGCTTCCAGCAGGTTGGTCTTTCCCTGCGCGTTCTTGCCGACCAGCAGGTTGACGCCGTCGTCAAAGGAGACCTCGGCACTTTGAATATTCCGAAAATCCGAAACGCGGATGCGTTTACAAATCATAGTTGAAACAAACGGGAGAAGATCACTCTTTCATCCGCACGGGCAGGAGCATAAACAGCTCGGTTTGCGCGCCCAAATCCTCGGCCGGCTCAATGTTGATGCTGGTGAGCGGCGTGGAAAGCGAAATTTTTACCTTGGAAGCGGTAGAAGCTTTCAGGCTTTCAATCAGGAAGCGGTTGTTGAAGGCAATGAGAATATCCTCGCCCTCGTGGTCGATCTCGATTTCGTCGTAGGTGGAGCCGAGGGTGGAAACGGCCGAAATTTTGAGCAGCTTGCCCTCAAAATGCAGTTTGACGTGGGAGCGGACGCTGCCGGCAACCTTTTCCTCGGTAACCAGAGCGGCGCGTTCCAGCGCGGCAATCAGGCGCTCGCGGTCGCAGGTGGCAAAAATGCGGTGCTGTTTAATGATAATGCGGTCGTATTCGATATAAACGCCGTCCACCAGGCGGGAGAAGAAGATCATATCCTCAAAGTGGAAGATGATGTTCTTACGGCTGACGCAAACGCGAACGCTCAATCTTTCGTCGTCTTTGAGAATGCGGTAAAGCTCGTTGACCGTTTTGGTGGGAATGATGAAGTTGAATTTGAGCGCCGACTCGTCGCGGTTGCGGTTTTCTACGTTGGTATGAATGCCGCATTTTGCAAGCTTGAAGCTATCGCAGGAGACGAGCAGAAGCTCATCGGCGGTAACGTGGAAGTAGCAACCGTTCAGCACCACGCGCTGGTCGTTGTTTGCCATAGCGAACATTGCTTTGCCGATCATCTCTTTGAGAACGGCCTGGCTGACCTCAAACCCGTCCTCGGTTTCCAGGCGCGGGATGGCGGGATAATCAGATGCGGCAAGCGCGTTCATCCGGTGAACCGATTTTCCGCTCTCGATAGAGGCCTGCAAATTTTCGCCAACCGTTAAGGTGACCGTTTCGCCCTCCATTACGCGGAAGGTCTGGGTCAGCTTTTGCGCGTTGAGGATATAGGCGCCGGCTTCCAGAACCTCGGCGGAAACGGCAAGACGGGTGCCTTTTTCAGAGTCGAAGGTGGTAAGAATGCAGGTACCGTCGGCCGAGGCTTCAATCAGAATGCCCTCGGTAGCGGTCATAGTGGTCTTACCGGAAACCGTGTTCATCAAAGGCGCGGTGGCTTCCATAATTTTTTTACGGTCGAATACGATCTTCATAAGTTCTTTCCTTCCTTATATAGAGTTTGAATATATCAAAAGAATAACCAAAAGTTTTTGCCCGGCAGTGCCGGGTTCCGGTTCAAAAAAGAAAACAAAACCGGATCAAAAATAATTAAAGTTTTTGCCCCTTTTCGCAGAAAAGTTCTTTTATTTCAAAAAGCCGGTGAGGTGTGGAGCGAAGCTCCACGACCTTTCCTCGCGCTCTGCGCGACCAAAATGCGCTCTCGCGCATAAAAGAATAGAAGAATAGAATATTTTTACAGAAATAGGAGCGGTATAGCTTGCGGAAAGTGTGGACAAGGCCTGCAAACCGGCTTGTGGAGAGGGTTTTCGGCAGATTTTGCATTTGGAAAACCGCAGGGAAAAGCGGCGGAAAACCTGTGGAGACTTGTGGAAAACTGTTACCGGTTTGAAAGAGCCGCGGCACAAAAACCGAAGGAAAAAATGAAAATTTGAAACCTACTGCAAAGATGTGGAGATTTTCCCGGTGGAAAACCTGCAAAAATTTGGAAAAACCGAATGGAAACATTTTGTTTTTCCGGTTTTCCACAACCGGCATTGCAAGACTTTTCCAATGCCGCAAACCCGCTTGCACAGGCGGTTTTCTTTGTTTTTTCAACAGCCCGCTTTGGCTTTTCTACTGCTGTTTTCCACCACTTTTCCACAGGTGTGGAAAAGTATGTGGATAAAAAAGTTTTTAGTCCAGCTTTTTTTTTAAAAGCTGGTAGGGTTCGGGACAACGTCCCGAGGTCTTCTTTTCGCGCTTTGCGCGAACAAAAAGCGCTTTTTGTTCGCGCCTTTGGCGCGAAATAAGGTCGCGGGTTTCACCCGCACCTGACAAACTTTTGAAAAAGTTTGATCAAAACTTTTTGATCATGTAATCGAGCGGCGAAGCTCGTTGATCTCCATTGAGTAAGAGGGGTCGGTGGCCATTTTGCGTGCAATCTTTTGGTACGAGGTCAGTATGGTGGAGTGATCACGGTCAAACAGCTTGCCAATGTTCGGAAAACTCATTTCGGTCATCTCGCGGATCAAATAAACCGCCAAATGCCGCGCTTCGGCAACCGATTTTTCGCGCTTCTTGCCTACCATATCGGCTTTGGTAATGCCCGTGCGGTCGGTAATGGCCGAAAAAATCTTATCCACCGTTACGCTGATCGGCTCGGCGTCACCCAAAAATTCCGAAAGGCAAACCTGCGCCACTTCCATTGTAATCTCTTTGCCCTGCAACAGCTGAATTGCGCCCAGCTTTTTAATGGCTCCTTCCAGCTGCCGGATGTTTGACCGCAGATTTTCCGCCAGGAAGATAAGCACTTCGTCCGGCAGTTTCAGCCCTACCTGGTCGGCCTTCGATTTGATAATTGCAATGCGCAGTTCCAAATCCGGCGGCTCAATGTCGGCAATCAGTCCCCATTCAAACCGCGTTTTCAACCGCTCTTCCAGCGGCTTGATCTCGCGCGGCGGCCGGTCGGAGGTTAAAATGATCTGCTTTTTCTCCTCAAACAGCGCGTTGAAGGTGTGGAAGAACTCTTCCTGCGTTGCCACCTTGCCGGCAATAAACTGGATGTCGTCAATCAACAGCACGTCGCATTTGCGGTACTTGTTGCGGAACTCTACCATCGGGTTTTCGTCTTCGCTCTTCTTTTTGAGCATACAGGAAACCATCTGGTTGGTAAAATCCTCGCCTTTGGTGTAAATGATGCGGATTTTCGGGTTGTTCTGCCGCAGGCGGTTGATGGTGGCGTACAACAGGTGCGTTTTTCCCAGCCCGCTGTTGCCGTAAATGAACAGCGGATTGTAGTTTGTGGCCGGATGGTTCGCTACCGCTACGCAGGCCGCATACGCAAACTTGTTGGTGTCGCCTACAATAAAGTTTTCAAACGTGTATTCAAAATTGTACGTTGGAATTTCGGAGTTCTGCTCCGGCGCGTCCCGCCCGATGATCTTGATGTCCTGCGGCGTGACCGGCTTGCCCGTAAACGAAAGATCTACCGTTACCGGAAAGCCTAACAGCTCGGCAAAATGCGCCCGGATCTTTTCCAAAAACCGCCGCTGGATTACGCTGTGCTTCATCTCCGAAGCGGTTCCCAGCTGAATGTGGCTGCCGTCAAACCCCAGCACCTCAACCTCGCCAAACCAAAGGTCAATCCCCGTTTGCGATAACTCGCCCCGGAACGCCTCTTTCACCGCTTTCCAAACTTCTTCTATCTCTCGGATGTATTCGTTTTCCGCCATCTGGACGCATCCTTTCTTTCTGTCGTTCCCTTAAAAATATAAATATATAAATATACACTATTATTATAGCATACCTACCCCCGCCATTCAACCCCTTACCAAAAATTCACAAAATATTTACATTTTTTAGGGAAGGTCGCGAGGGGGAGAGACCTTTTTTGCAAAAAGTTCTCTCCCCCTCGCGCTCCTCCTCTTTCAAAAACCTCAACCAAGGGTTTGAGGTTTTTGAAAACGGCTTTATACTCTGCTCCGCCCGGCCGCGCAGTGCGCGGTTCCGGTTCTTGAGTAAGCAAAACCCGTTTCTACTTACTTTCTAAACCTCACCGGTTCTGTTGCAAACGCCTTTTCAAGTGTCCTGACCCAATTCTGCAAACCAAATAACTGGAACCGGGCTTGCCCGGCGGCAGTGCCGAGAGCCGGTTCTTGGTTTGCAAAACCGATTTTGTATCGCCGACAAATACAAAGTCTCTTTCGGAGCCGTAAACAAAGCCGTTTTCAAAAACTCCCAACCTGTGGTTGGAGTTTTTGAAAAAGGGGAGAGCGCGAG
>CAMPBZ010000069.1 GCA_946641795.1 uncultured Clostridia bacterium | reverse complement strand
GGGGGGGCCGCACCGGCTACGGCATTTGCCTTTGGCAAATGCCGTAGCATAAGAAAAAGAGCAAAGAAAACTTCTTTGCTCTTTTTCTTTCTACGCCCGCGTTCCGCGGGCGGGCGCGGCCATCATTTAGCAACCATTGCCGGTTCAGCCATTTCTTTTTTGCTTTTTACGAATCCTGCCCGAAGCAACAGACGAAACCATTTCAAAAACCTCCAACCCGTGGTTGAGGTTTTTGAAAAGGGGGAGAGCGCGAGAGGGGGAAGAACTTTTTGCAAAAAGTTCTTCCCCCTCTCGCGGCCTTACCTTCTACACCCTTTCAAACCTCATTGGTCTTGTGGTGGAAGTTTGGCGGAGGAGGCCGAGTTTTGCGAGGACGCGGACGGCGGAATAAGCGGAGATGCCGCGCAGGCCGGTCGCTTTGGAGAACGCGGGAACGGTAAAGGACTGCGGCAGGTCAGCGGGGAGCAGGTCATCAAAATCAGAAGGGGAAGCGAAGGTCACGTCGCCCAAAAGGTCGGTGGGCAGGCGTTCGTAGCGGCGGGAGCGGTATTTGGGATTGCGGCGGCCGGAAGGGTTGAGCAAGCGGAAATCGGTTGCCGCAATCAGGAGCAGGCGAAAGGCGAGACGGTCGTTTGGCAGCAGATCCAGGAGCGGATAAAGGGCGGGGAGCAGGTCGATCGGGCGCTCGATGCCGCCGGTGCGGCGGGCGGGGGAAACCGAGCCGTCCCGCGGGTCAATCCAGGAGATGGAGCGTTGCGCCACAAAGGGATGCACCACGGTCACGGTGCAGGGAGTATGCTCCAAAAGGTATTGCAGCTTTGGTTTCAGCGGGGCAAAATCGCCGGTTTGCACCTCGTAAATCTCGTTGCCCAGGCGAATGTCGGCAAGATAACGGGTGCCCTCAATGCCGGCTTCGTGGTAGTCGGTATTTTCGCAAAGAAACCTTTTCAGGGTGGCGTGCAGGCGCTTTTCCTGCAAGGTACCAAACCCGTAGTCGCCCTGCGTGCGTGCTCCGGCGGCAATTTCTTCGGCAATGCGGCAAAAGCGCGCGCGGCGGACGTCAAAATCCAGCTCGTCGATCAAAAGCGACATTGAAAACACCTCCTTCCCGGCAATATGGGATAGAAAAAACGCAACATTTCAAAAGACCGCCGGAGCTCCCGGCGGTTATTTTCAGCGATAATAAACGTAGTAAACCACAATGGTGCGCACCGCGCCGCCGTGTTCCAGGTCGGGGGCGGTGATGGTTACGCCGTCCTTGGAGAGCAGTTCCCAGGCGTCCATTTCGTCAATGCGGCAGCGGAAGAGCGTGCCGGTAGAGGAATGCACCAGCAGTTCACCATCGCGCTGGGCAAGCGAACCCTCGCGGCCGATCACCTCGTCGGTGTCGCCGCGCTTTTCGGTGACGTAGCGGACGTGGTGGCCGCAAATTCTGTTTGCCATTTCGCGGCGATAGGCGCGGCTTCCCGGTTTAGGATTTTTGTGAAAGAGATTTTTGAACATTGCCGTCTCCTGCCAAAAAGAGTTTTGCCGTTTCGTAGGCCTGCCAAAGGCGCGCTGCCTCGGCGCTTTGCGGGTCAAAGTTTTTGCGTTTGAGACCGCGGAGCAGAATATTTTTGGGCGTTTCCTCGGGGTCGATCAATTCCAGCGCGGCAACCGTATAGCCGCAGGCTTCCAGGTATTTCAGGCGGAGCGCGTCGGTGGCGGCGTCGCAAAACTTCTGGCGCAGCATCGAATACTCCGAAAGAAAGCCGAGCGCGGGACAATCCAGCGCGTGGTTCAGCTCGTGGTGACAGCAGGGAGTGGAGAGAATGACGTCGGCTCCAAAGGCCACGGCGCGGGAAAGAACCAGGTCGGTTGCCGTATCGCAGGCGTGGAGCGAGAGGACGAGGTGGACGTGCTCGCCGGCCTCGTAAGCGGCAACATTGCCAAACAAAAATTCCAGCCCTTCAAAGCCCAGCTTTTGCGCGGCGGCGTTGCAAAAATCGATCACGTCGGGTTTCAGATCCACACCGGTCATTCGGACGGTGCGACCCAGGATGTTTGCAAAATAGTGGTAGGCGGCAAAGGAAAGGTAGCTTTTGCCGCAGCAAAGATCGCAAATGCGGAGGGTGCCTTCGGCCGGGAGATGGGGCAGGCAATCGCGGATCAGCTCCAAAAAGCGGTTGATTTGGCGGAATTTGGCCTGCTTTTTATCATAGACGCGGCCGTTCTCGTCGCTTACGCCCAGCAGGCGCAGGAAAGGCTCGCTTCCCGAAAGGATGCGGGCTTTCTGGCGGTCGTTTTTGCCCACCGTTACGCGTGGCGGTTCGCCGCCGGAAAGGGCGCGGCGCAGTTTTTCACCGCCAAGCAGCGTCACCTTGCCGGCTTTGGAGCGCCGCAGTTCGCACTCCCCGGCGGTGGTAAACAGGTTGATCTGCCCGTGGGCGGCAATCAGCTCGCCCAAGCGCGCGCGGTTTTCGGGCGCAATGTTTTCGTGCACCGCCTTGTTGTCGGCGCGGAAGGTTTCGGCCTGCAAAAGGGGTCTGCCGCCGATCTCGCGCGGGGTGACAACGGTTTTGAGCGCCGCACGGTCGGCCGGCTTGGAGAGCACGGCTTTGGAGAAGGCCTGCCGGGAAAACGCCAGCAGGAGAAGGTCAAGCATTTCCTGTTCCATCGTTGTCCTCCCCGGATTTTTTCTTTTTGGAAAATTGCAGTTTGTTTTCCTGCCCGGCCCAAAGGCGTTTCAGGTTTTCACGGTGGCGGAAAACCACAAAAACAACGGCAACAATGGCAAAGGCCACGCTCCCGCCGCCAATCGCGCCCAGAAAAGCGCGCAGGATGAGCGGGTAGAGCAGGGCGGCCATTACCGAGCCGAGCGAGACATAGCGCGTGCCAAGCACCACGATCAGCCAAATGGCCAGCACAATGGCAAAGGTGAGCGGGCTTTGGCAGAGCGCCACAACGGCAAGGCAGGCAACGCCTTTTCCGCCGCGGAACTTTGCAAATACGGGAAAGATATGCCCCAGCACCACAAAAAGGCCGGCAATGGCGCCGCCGGTCATTCCCAAAAAGAGGAAAAACCCGAACCAGTAGGCGAGCGCGGCTTTGGCAAGATCCAAAATCAGCGTTGCCGCGGCGGCCTTTTTGCCAAAGGCACGCAGCATATTGGTGGTTCCGGCGTTGCCGCTGCCCAGCGTGCGAACGTCCTGTTTATAAATTCCTTTGGAAATGAGAACGGCGGGGTTGATGCTGCCCAAAAGGTAGGGGACGACCCCGCAGAGCAGAACGGCGCCAACCAGGAGCGCGGCGTAGGGAAAAGAGCCGGGGGTCAGTTCCCAGCGGGCAATCAGGTATTGCGTCAGGTTCCAAACGTTGACACTTCCTTCGGGCATAGCGGTTCTCCTTTTTCAAATCGGTCGGACGGGGGATCAGATTTCAATCAGTTCCTTCGGGCTTTGGGTAAAATCGTGCATGGTGCCGTCGGGGCGAATGCAGCACATATCCTCAATGCGGCAGCCGTAAAGACCCTCGATGTAAATGCCGGGCTCTACGGTAAAGGTGTGGCCGCGTTTCAGCAGCAGTTCGGCGGGAACGCCGGGGGAAAGCCGGGGCTCCTCGTGAATGTAAAGCCCCACGCCGTGACCCAGCGAATGCCCGAAGCGTCCGTGGTAGCCCGCGCCCTCAATAATGTCGCGCGCGATCTTGTCAAGCCCCAGGCAGGAAGCGCCTTCGCGCGCGGCGGCAATGGCCTCGGTCTGCGCGCGCAGGACGGTGTTGTAAAGCTTTTTCATTTCGGCGTCGGCCTTTCCCAGCACAATGGTACGGGTCATATCCGAGCAGTAGCCGTCGGCTTTGGCGCCGAAATCCAGCGTTAAAAATCCGCGTTCCAGCTTTTGGTTGCGCGGTACGGCGTGCGGGCGGGAGGAGGCGCTGCCCGACGCTACAATGGTATCAAACGCCAGGCCGGAGGCGCCGTGGCTCCGCATAAAGCATTCCATTTCCAGCGCCACGTCAATCTCGGTCATCTCGCCGGGGCGAATGGCTTTGACGATATGGGCGAACGCCGCGTCGGTAATGGCTTGTGCGCGTGCCATTGCGGCCAGCTCGTCCTCGGTTTTATACAGGCGCAGGGTGGTCAGAATGGCCGAGGCGCCGGGCTTGACGGTAAAACCGCCAAACTTTTCGCAAATCCGGCCAAAGGCGGCGTAGGCAAGCGTTTCTTCCTCAATCAAAACCGTCTTGCAGCCGTCGGCGCGGAGCAGGTCGGCCATATACTCGGTCAGCGCCCGGCGTTCGGGAGCCACCACCTCCATAAAACCGGCCGAAGCCGCTTTGGCGGCCTCAATGTAGCGGAAATCGGTAATCAGGTAAGCGTTCTTTCTGGTCACCAGCACGTAGCCGTCGTCAAAATCAAAATCCGAAAGGTAGCGCTGGTTCAGTTTGTCGGCCAAAAGGGCGGCGTCTGCGTCGTTTTCGGTCAATTTTTGTTGCAGGGAGCGAATATGGCAAAGGGACATAGTCCCCTCCTTTCCGGCGCGGGGCGCCAACGGGATGGATTTGTTTCCTTTATTATACCATACGAATGGGAAAATTGGTAGCCGAAAAGAAAAATTTTTTTGCCCCTCGGTTTCGACACCTTTATCGCCCCCCTTCTGCTATGCTGAAAGCAGACCCCGAAAGGAGGCGCTTGCTTTGGAGCAGGACGTTTACATCGACCTTTATTTTTTCGTCAACGCCAGCATGGATCTTTTTTGCCTGAACCTGACGGCTCTGTTTTTGCAAATCAAACCCCGCCGGTGGCGGCTGTTTTTGAGCGCGGCTTTGGGCGGGCTTTACGCCGTTGCCGTGTTGCTTTTGGGGCTGGGCGGCGTTTGGGAGCTGATTTTGGACGCGCTGGGCGCCGCGCTCCTCTGCGCCGCGGCCTTTGCGCGCCGCGGCGCTTCGTTCTGGCGCGGGGCGCGGGTGGTTGGCGTATTTTTCGTTGCTTCCATTTTGCTCGGCGGAATGATGACGGCGCTGTTCTGGGCGCTCAACCGGCTCCATCTCCCGCTCGACGCGGTGACCGAGGATCACATTTCGGTTTGGCTGTTTGCGCTTCTCGCGCTGGTGAGCGGTCTGCTCACGCGGGGCGGTGGCGCGGCGCTCGGCCGGGCGAACAAGGCCAAAGCGGTAATTGTGCAGGCGGTGCTGTTTGGCAAACCGGTGGAGTTCCGCGCGCTGGTGGACACTGGGAACCTGCTCTGCGATCCGGTTTCGGGTCGGCCGGTCATTCTTTGCGACCCTCAAAAACTGCGCGGCGCTCTGCCGCCGGAGGTGCTTGCGGCCGCCGACCCGGCAAGTCCGCCCCCTCCCGACCTTGCCCGCCGCCTGCGCCTGATCCCGGCGAGCGGCGCCACCGGCGAGCGGTTGCTGGTGGCCGTGGTGCCTGACGCGCTTCAAATATTGTCGCTTTCCAAAAGCAAAAAGGGCGGGAAACCCCGCCCAACAAACCATCTGATCGCGCCCGCCCCGCTCGGCGAGCGCGCCCTGGGTTTTGACGCGCTGATCGGCGCGTGAAGCGCCCTGCCCCTTCCCGCCGAAAAACAAAGGAGGCTTTCCTATGTTATTCCGTTTGTTTGCGCGCTTGCGCGCCTGGTTTTTGCGCCGCTTTCGTCCGCGCGGCATTTTTTACATCAACGGCCCGCAGGTGCTTCCGCCGCCCCTCTCGCCCGAGGAGGAGGCCGATCTGGTGGCTCGCATTGACGAAGAGGACGCCCAGCTCAAACTGATCGAGCGCAACCTGCGCCTGGTCGCTTTTTTGGCCAAGCGCTTCGATAACACCGGCGTTGGCATTGAAGATTTGATCTCCATCGGCACGCTGGGTCTGGTCAAAGCCGTAAAAACCTTTCGCGCCGATAAAAACATCAAGCTGGCCACCTACGCCTCGCGCTGTATCGAAAACGAGATCTTAATGTACATCCGCAAGCGCGGCTCCGGGCGTATGGAGGTTTCTATGGAGGAGCCGATCAATATGGATTGGGACGGCAACGAGCTCCTGCTTTCCGATGTTCTCGGCAACGAGGAGGATACCGTCGGCTATGAAATGGAACTGCGCGAGGAACGCGAAGCCGTCCGCGCCGCCGTTGCCGAACTCTCCCCGCGCGAACGCGAACTCATCGAACTGCGCTACGGCTTTCGCGGCGGCCCCGAACTTACTCAAAAAGAGGTCGCCGACCGTATGGGCATCTCCCAATCCTATATCTCCCGCCTGGAAAAACGCATCCTCTCCAACCTCCGCGAAAAAATGGCGGATAAGTTATAGGGGGAAGACCTTGGGGGAGGGGAAAACTTTTTGCAAAAAGTTT